>CAZLPC010000180.1:0-6681 GCA_964561305.1 uncultured Anaerolineae bacterium | reverse complement strand
TCCACAACCACATTTGCCGTGAGTTCATCGCCATTGGGATCACTGGCATTAAAGGTCACGCTGGTGGTGTCGCCTGCTGTGAGGCTGATGGGCGCGATGGGGTCGAGTGTGGGCGGGGCATTTAGTTGAATAACGACCACAGTGAAATTTGTAGAGACCACACCACCACGCTGATCATCTAAGCGTAGGGTTATGGTTGCATCGCCAAGGCCTTGGCCAGTAACTGTAATTTCATCTTCACCCGCTAGATTGGCTGTTGCCACATCGGGGTTGTTACTGGTTAGCGTAATGAGCAGAATATCTCCATCTGGATCGGATGCTATGTAGGTGATGGTCTCGGTTGAGCCTAGCCCAACTAAAACGCCCGCAATCGGCTCGATGACAGGAATTTGATTATCGCGCAACACCGTTACACCAAAGGCCACGGTTGCAACACCGCCACGTTCATCAGATGCTGTTACGGTGATGGTGGCCGTGCCTTCGGCTAGGCTAGTGATAGTCAGGCTGAAGGGATCGCTTTGCGTCACTGTTACCACGCCCAAATTATCACTTTCAGCAACAATCGAGACAATATCATCATCGGGATCGCTATAATTAATGGCAACAACCTGTGTATCACCAATGCCTAATGACACAGGTGCAATGGGTTCTAGGCGTGGATTTTGGTTAGGTGCAGCCACAGTTGCCAAGAAAACAGTCGTGGCGGTTGCGCCTTCTGTATCTCGCACAGTCACCACAACATTGGTTTGCCCAACTTGTAAGCCGCGCACCTGAATTTGCGATGAACTCAATACGGTGGCCTCAACAATGGTGCTGTCAGTTGCGGACACACTAAGCTCGAGTGCTGTATCACCATCGGGATCAGCATAATTTACAGTCAAAGTAGCTAGTTCGTCTACTTCCAGCGTTAAGCCCGCCAACGGATCAATGTTAGGAGGACGATTGGGCTGGCCCACATCCACCAAAAAGATGCTTTGTGCTATCCCACCCCGACTATCGTTGGCACGGATTGTAATGCGAGCGCTGCCGAGCGCTTGACAGACCACCCGTAGCGTGATGTTATCTTCAGTAAAAGCGCTAGCAATATCGGGATTATCGCTCTCGGCTGTAATGGCGACTGTATCACCATCGGGGTCTTCATAAACCAACGCAATATCAAATGTAGTGTTGGGTTCGCATTGTTGCGAGGAAATGGGTGCAAGGCTTGGCAAGCGGTTGGCAGGCGAGACAGCCACGCTAAACTCCGCGCTAGCAGTGGCTTGTCCATCATTGACAATTACTGTTAACCCCGCATTACCCTCACCCACACCAACCACTGTCACCTCGTTGGTGTTGCTGGTGTAAATAATTGCTATTGTTGGGTCGCTAGATGCTGTATCAATTGAAAATGTATCATTATCAGGATCATTGATACTAAGCAAAATGGTGGTGCTTTGCCCCACTTCAAGGATTTGGTCAAAAATAGGGGCAACAACGGGTGGCACATTTTCAACAGCCGCCGGCAACACTTGCACCCCAAAGGACGTGCTAGTACTGCCGCCGGCCCCATCGCCAACAACAATTGTCACCGTAGCGCTGCCCTCGTTTTGTCCCACAATTCGTAAGGTACTATCGTCTACGATGCCTGTTGTCACCACAGCTAAATTGTCGGACGCGGGCGAGAACGTGGTCTGTTGGCCAGATTCGTCGGCATCAGGATCAACTATCCGCAAACCTATCAGCATTTCTTCGCCAACGGTTAATACTTGATCGGGAACTGGCTCGATAATGGGGTCTTGATTAGGGGGCAATGGTTGTACCACCACTGTATTAAAAATAGTCGTGATTTGTGCGCCCCGATTATCGCGCACGGTCAATGTTACCTGCGACTGCCCAACCGCCAAGCCTGTCACCCGAATAGCAGTCTCTGAGACCCGCTCGACCTGAATGATGGTTGTGTCTTCAACATCAATGCTATAGCTGGTGGTATCGCCTACATCCGCATCAGAAATAGAAAGTGTAATGGTGCGGGCTTCGCCAATAGTAAACGACTGGCTCGGAATGGCGGCTATCGAAGGTGGGTTATTAGTTGCTGTTGGTGGATTGACCACAATCGCAAAAACTGTCGTAGTGGTTGCGCCATTGCTGTCAGTGGCTCGCACTGAAATAGTGGTTGTTCCTGCCGAAAAACCCGCCACATTGATAGCATTGTTAGTTGTGTCTTCTGTAGCTTCTACAATTGCTGGATTATTGCTTGTTACTTTAAATTCGATGTCGTCACCATCTGGATCACTAATGGTTAACGGGATGCTGACAGTTGATCCAGCCGTGATCACTTGGCTAGGAATCGGATCAATACGCGGTGGTTGATTGGTGCTTTCGGCTGGATTGACCACTACCAAAAAGCTAGTTTGGGCTGTGCCGCCGCGATTGTCCTGTACATTTACCCGAATAGTGGCGATGCCCTCAGCAATACCTGTTAGCGTAATGGCTTGCCCATTAAGGGTAACAGTAGCCACATCAAGACGGTCGCTGTTAGCACTTACTTGTATGGGGTCGCTATCGGCATCAAATATCCCTAGCGCAATAGTGGTAGTGCGCCCGGCCTGCAAATTAATGGAGGCAATAGGGCTGATACTGGGTGGTGTATTGGGCGCTTGGGCCACTTCTACTACTTGCTGATTTTGTACAGGTAAGCCCCGTACAACCGTATTGGTTAGCTCAACACCTGTAGTCAAATAGATGTGCAGCCGAATTTGATAGGTTCCATCGGCAACGCTGGTTGTATCCCAACCACCCAACACACCGTCAATAACGGGTTGGGTTACGGCTTGAGGAGTAATGGAATACCACAAATTTGCAGGATTAGGATCTGGGCCATATTCTAGTGAATATTGAAAAAACTGAGGATGGCTGGCGCTACCAAATACGGTAACACTGCCTTGCAGAACATTGCCTGTGGCAGGTGATACGATTTGAATGCGTTCTGGATATTGGGCAGGCAAAGTAGCCGCCACTGCCAACGTCGGAAAGCCTAAGAAACGGGTTGGGGTTGGCCCAATGGGGGCTGCGGTTGGTAAGTCTATGGGTGTATTACGTATGGCTACGGCAGTGTTGACCGCAGAGCCAACGACAGTATTATCAAGTGCAGGCGTTGTGGTCGGAAGAGAAATTGCAGTTGGGCTGGTTGGCTGGTTGCTATCCTCGCTGGTGTCACAAGCAACCAATACCAGCGCGACCAGTAACAGAATCAGCAGTATCCGCCTCATGGGTCGGCCTCCTTCGCCATTGCGCGTTAATGGGGATATTTATATGTTATCTCCAGTATAGTCATCATTTCTTAAATTCGATACCGCGCCTTATGAGAGCAGGGAAACCGTAGTACAATATCGAGGCTATAGGCGCATCGGTAATATTCATCTTTCAGGAAGGACGATGGTCGCCTCCAACGGCGATTAAGACAGAAATGCACATGGCTATTCGAGAGATTATCACTCCTAAAAACCCTATCTTGCGGAAGAAGGCACGGCGAGTAGTAGACTTTAAAGATAAAAAGCTGCAACAACTAATTGATGACATGATAGAAACCATGATGGAAGCGCCCGGCGTGGGTTTGGCTGCGCCTCAGGTTGCCATTAACAAACGTGTGATTGTGGTGCGCTTGCCCGATGACGAAGAATCCCGCGAGGAATATGGCGATATGGCGGGGGTGTTGCATGTGGTTATCAATCCTGAAATCATTAAAGCCTCCCGCGAGACAGTAGAGGGTATAGAGGCTTGTCTCTCTATTCCCGGCTATTATGGCACAGTAGATCGGCATGAAATGGTGGTGGTTACGGGTTTTGATCGAGCGGGTAAAAGTCTGCGTATCAAAGCCAAAGATTGGTTGGCGCGTGTCTTTCAGCACGAGATAGATCATCTTGATGGTATTTTGTTTATTGATAAGGCCACCGATGTATGGCGCGAACGCCCCCAAGATGTGCCGCCTGCTGACGATGTGCCGACATCTGACACAGAACCAATGCCCGATTCGACCAACTAATATACGTAGCAGGCCAACCAACCGGCCTGCTTTGCCCAATTTGCAGGGCCGCGCTATGATCCATCTAATGGCCTACATACCAATGAGAAACTTAAAGGGGCTTTACAATGCAGCGCACGCGAGAGTTTTGGATCGCTTTTCGGAATTTCGCCGTTATTTTTTCTTTCATTATGAACTTTGCTTTGGTGATTATTTTGCTATTTGTGGTCTATCTCATTTTCCATATTAAAAACGGCATTGCCGAGCCATTGGTTGATGGCTTGCATAGCAATTTTGTCGGTCTGAACGATGCTCAAATTGAGACCACTGTCATCGTGAACGATGAAATTCCGATTGATTTTGAACTGACCGTAGAAGATACCGTTGTGGTGGTGTTGGCCGAACCCGCGGTCATTGACAATGTGCCCGCCCGCTTCGACATTATAGGCGGTGGCGGCTCTATTACGGGAACAGTGGATATCACCTTGCCGGCCGGAACCCCCCTTACTATCAATCTCACGTTACTGGTTCCGGTCTCGCAGCAAATTCCGGTGGTACTAAATGTTCCTGTAGACATTGCCCTAAACGAAACCCAACTGTCTATCCCCTTCACCAATCTGCGCCAATTATTTGAACCGTATGTCAAAATGCTAGATAATTTACCCAGCGATTGGGATCAAGTACCAGAATTTACCTTTGACACGCTCAATGGCGAAACCGATCTCTTGCGCGAAACCGACGGTAGCCGTAACCCGTGGCCCGCCGATGGCTTTGAGCCGAGCCCTGATGTTGTAGAAAGTGGCTCGCCTTCTGGCAGCCCCGATGTCAACACCACCAATATCAATCCAGAAGCCGACGGTTTTCCGTCAACAATGCCCACACCAACGGTTACACCATTCTCGTTACCCACTCAAATTCCGTCTACTGATCAAACACCAACACCAGAAGGCACACCATGACCACCACACCAACACCTGCCGCCCCTGATGTTTGTAGCTATGAAGGATCAGGGTATCGCACCGATTTTTGGGAAGGCCAAGGCCGCGACTATGAAGATCGTACCGAACGCGTGGCACTACAGCGTTTATTGCCACCTACTGGCCGCCGTTTGCTTGAGGTGGGGGCTGGCTTTGGCCGCCTAACCAATATGTTCGACGGCTATGAGCAAGTGATTTTGCTCGACTATTCTTCTACTTTGCTGCGCGAAGCTCAAGCACATTTGGGGCGCTCTGAGCGGTATGTCTATGTAGCAGCTAATCTCTATCAATCACCGATCAATGACGGTGTCTGCGATGCCGCCACTATGATCCGCGTGTTACATCACATGGCCGATGTTCCCGCTGCCTTAGCCCAAGTGCGCCGTGCATTGGCCCCCAACGCCGTGTTTGTGCTAGAGTTTGCCAACAAACGCAACCTTAAAGCAATGTTGCGCCATGCCCTTCGGCGGCAAGACAACAGCCCTTATGCTCTAGAGCCACTAGAATTTATTGAACTTAATTTCAATTTCCATCCACGCTATGTTGACCAAACCCTTGCAGCCGTTAATTTTGATACAATCCGCAAGCTGGCTTTGTCTTACCTGCGAATTGGAGCCTTAAAACGAGTGGTTCCCACTAATTGGTTAGTAAAGGCAGATGCAGTCTTGCAACACACGGGGGCATGGGGCAGTTTCTCGCCCAGTATTTTCACGCGCAATGTCGCAGTGGGGGCAACACCAGCCGCAAATTTAACAGGTCAGCTTTTTAAATGCCCACAATGTGGGGCAACCAATTGGCAAACCCAACCCGATAAATTGGTTTGCGATGGTTGTGGTGCAGTATGGGCCATTGAGGATGGTATTTATAACTTCAAAACACCACTCTAGCCTTTTTATTCGAAAGACAGAAACCACAGTTACATATTGAGTTCCTGTCTAAAAGACCAGCACGCCCTCATCAAATGACTAGCAGAAAGTCTAGCTTTAGAAATGTAGCATTTGCGTTATAATTTTTTTCAAAAATTGCATAGAGAGTCACGAGATTATGGCAGAATATGAATATACTTTAGAGGAGTTGTTTGAGGCGTTTGTAGTGATGCGCCGACAGGGGGCCACCCCCGACTATGCCATTGGTTTGTTGCGCCAACAATATCCTCAAATTACGCCCGATGAACGCCATGAGTTGGGCCTAGAAATTCGTCGGTGGGAAACACAAGAAGGCCATCGTCATCCCCCTGATCCTGAAGCACGAGTGTCATTCCCCATTTTTGAGCATGGTTCTGAAGAAGATTGGTCAGAAGAAATCACCTGCTCGCATTGTGGCACAATCAATAGCAGCGAGGCCAACTATTGTTTTGCCTGTGGCACTATGCTAACCCGTTTGGGAACACAGCAATTGTATAAAGACGGCGAAGATGTGATTGACGACAAAGGCACAGCCACCTTTGGCAAGCTCTCTAGCCTTGTTTTTACGGTGCGCGGCTTTGAAAACGCGCCCTTACACATCGGACTAACTTCCACCCAAGAGATCATTATCGGGCGCACTGCCCAAGACAGCGTGATTACCCCTGATATAGACTTGGTAAATTATGATGCTCAAAACCTAGGTGTGTCGCGGGTGCATCTTACGCTAAAACGCCAAGATAATAACATCACCATTTCTGATATGGGCAGTTCTAACTATACCTATCTCAATGGCGAGCGT
>CAZLPC010000179.1:0-6701 GCA_964561305.1 uncultured Anaerolineae bacterium | reverse complement strand
CGCCATTCTCGCTCGACGATAACGGGTCTTATCACTGGGTAATTATTGCGGCTTAAAAATAATGTTTTTGGGCTATTTAATCACTGTCAAGCGGTGTGTCGTCATCAGGGGAAATTTGTAGTCCGCGTAAAATTGCCAGCACATCTTTTTCATAACGCCACATTGCCGAATTTTCAAAACGACGACGTATTTGTTGCATCCGCGGATAGCCATCTTGAAACTCGCTGCTCCACTCTTGAGCAAAGCTACCTCGTCGAATGTCGTCAAGAATCGTTTCCATCTGGCGCCGAATTTTCATCTCTTGAAAATGAACTGTGCGCGACAAAATGCCATATTGCGCGGTTGCCGACATGCGCCGCAACGCCTGTACCCAACCTGTGACCGCGGCTCGTGTTAAAATAGCACCCAATTCACTTGATAGATACAATTCGGTTAGCACGACTTCAGGGGGATAACCTTCGGCCACCAATACGTCTACCGCAGCCAATAAACTATGATGAATAGCGGGCAAAACCGCCTGCTGCATAAATAGGTCTAGCTCAACTTCTTGGTTAAACGATACTTCTATTGCACCTTGTCGAAGCGCTCCCACCGCTAGCGCCAACGCCAGTACATAGCCCCATGCTTGACCAGAATGATCTTGAGCAACAGCAACATAGCACGGAAAGCCCAACCCATTCACAAAACCATCACGCACTGCGATTCCTAACTGGCGTGGGGCAATAAGGCTGGCATCTACATACGATGGTGGCTCGATAAAGCCAAAAGCCACGTTATAGCCCGATGCAAATACCAAACTATCACCTGTTTTGAGCGATGGGGCAATGCTGGTCAAATAAATTTGAGGCATTACTTCGTCGGGCAACAGCAACAACAGTAAATTAGCATCTTTAGCTGCTTGTTCAATGCTAGCCACTGTGAACCCATCATTTTTTGCCAATGCTGCGTACTTGTCGGGGGCATTGCCGACGATGATAGGAATGCCACTGTCGCGCAAATTTAAGGCGAACGAACGCCCTAAATTGCCATAACCAATAATAGCAATACGGCGGTCGCGCAAAAAGCGGGGATCGGCATCGGCTTCCTTATAAACAACAGTCATTCGTTGATCTTTCTACGCCATACAGGGGTATTAAACGATAATAATCGGAAGCCTAGCTTTTCATATAAACGCTGCGAGGCTGTATTGGTGTGCTGGGTATTGACAGTAACAGCCATGGCCGGATAGTGCTGTAGCATTTGTTGAAGCAAGGTTATGGCAATGCCGCGACGCTGAAACCGTGGCGATGTTGCTAGGCGTGTAAGGTGAATAGTGTCTTGATAGGCTGTGGCAAGTAAGTAGCCCGCTATTTGATTGCCGATAGTGGCACAAATAAATAGACTGGCAACACCTGCCATTGCTGCCAAATCGGCCGCTCGCATCTGCCAATAAGGACCGAAGGCTGCATGATCTAGTTCAATGATGTCTTCAAGGCTATTGATGGCAACACTATAAATGCCTAACAGTGGGTCTTTGAGATGCTCAATTAAGGGCAAATTAGCTGGGCGCTTCATGTGGATAATTTTATCAACTAAACGGAAGCGATTGGCCAGCAGCAACCCACTCAGCCATGTATCTGATTCTAGTGCCATCATTTCTGTAATGCCATAGTGATGGGCAGCACCGGTGACAACGTGCATTAGCTCGGCAAAATCTGATGATTGAGCATCATTATGTAGTGCCGCCATACGAAGCCATGTAATATGCCGATGCGGAGGTGTGAATAACAACAGGCCCACAATTTGTTGCAACCGATAGCCCACCACTGAAAACGGAACAACATCTTGAAGCCACGTTTCGACAGGATGCCAGTCGAGATGATAATGTACCCGATATTGATCCAGCAGAAATAGTTCTACACCACGACGCTGATCGGGGGTGTAAGACAGGATTTCCAATTGGGTAGCAATGGCAACCTTATCCCCTTGTTTGACATTCACCACGCGCTATTGTACAACGTTGCACTTCGCGGTTACGATAGAGTACAACAAATTCGCCACTATTATTTAAGCTGCTGTCCCATACCCAATAATAATTGTCTACGGCGCGGCGGCCATGTGTAACCCTAACCACACTTTCACATACCTCTGGGGCGGGATCGTTGGTACTAAGTGAGACCAACACACATGCAGAGTCCGCAAGCATTTTGTTTTCAAAAAAATTCATATCAAGCACACGATTATTATCAGGAAAAGCTAGTTTATAGTTACTTAAGTTGACAGTGCTTCCAGAAGCATTGTAAATGGTTAGGTTATTATTACTATATAATAATTGTAATGCCGCCCCATTATCCGGATCACTGCTGCCTCCGCCGCTAAAGATCGCCACGAGTGCCACAGCCAAAATAATAGCCACTACACCCACTCCCATAAATAGGGGCATTTTTGAGGGGAGTTTAGGCAAGTGTAACGACTTTTGCTCGCTGGTCAGTATACTTTCAGAAGAGGGTGTAGGTTGCCAACCGTCAGGCAAGCCTTGGGTAGGATCGGGGCGATGGGTTTCTTCTTGGTCAACACCTGTTGTTGGCATAGGCGTACCATTGATGGCTGCTTCAAGCGCCTTAATAAATGCTTGGGCAGTTGGATAACGATCATCCGGCGATTTTTCGAGCGCTTTCAAAACCACATTAGCCACAGCTTCGTGTAAATCGGCGCGGAAGTCGCGGGGGTCGGGGGGCTGGTTAGTAATATGACTGAGCGCCATGCTCATCGCCGATTCTTCATCAAAGGGGGTATGGTTAGTGAGGCACTCATATATAATGACACCCAACGAGTATAAATCGCTTTGGGGTACAGCTTGTTGAGATGAAATAGCTTGCTCTGGCGCGATATAGCGTGGTGTGCCAAAGGCTGTCCCCATAGTGCTGTTATTCACCGAGTCCATGACAAGGCCAAAGTCCATTAGAACAGCCCGCTCGGTTTTCTTTTCGATCATAATATTAGATGGCTTCATGTCGCGGTGAATGGCGACTTGGTGCATGTGATCGAGGGCCGCCGCAATCTGAAGCATAATACCGATAAGCTCTTCATAGGGCATATATTTATCGTGTTGCTTATAGCGTTTGATGCGCTGAGTAAGGGTATCACCCCGAATAAGTTCCATCGTCAGGTAGTATGTTTCGCGGTCTACATCGCCCGAATCATAAATGCTGATGATATTTTGATGCCCATGAAGCTGTTTCATAACGCGGCTTTCGCGCTCGAAGCGTCGTTCAAGCTCTTTGGCGCGGTCACGCTGTAAGGTAATAATTTTTACGGCAACGTCACGGCTTTCGGTAGTGTCTCGGGCTTGATATACATACGACATTCCCCCTTTACCAATCAGGCGCTCGACCTGATAGCGTTCGCCAATAAGTTTACCAATCATTGGATCGTCATGATGGTCTGACATACAGCTTGCCCCTCGGCGTTTTTAACGCAAGCGGATACTTAATCGCCTAACAAGCCCATATTGCGGGCTTCTTCAAAACTTAGCGTCCCATCATCTAATAGGTCGCCAATTTCAGAGCCATCCCCACCGCCAAACAAGTCAAACTCGTTGCCCCCTTCGGCATTAGCAAACAGCGCATCAATGTCTAAATCACCAACTGGCTCTAGGGTGGGGGCCATTAGCTTAGTGGTAATTTCTTGAGGAGTCATCACGGGTGGCTCGGGTTCGGGTGCAATTACAGGGGCCGACACCGCGGCAGGCAGCGCAACTTGGGGTTCATGATATTCCCATGCGGCATCGCCCAACAACAACGATATATCGCGGGCTGCTTGGCGACCATAGCGCATGACAGCCCCCAACGCACCCCGACTGGGCGCGACCAATAGCAACATATAATAATGATAGCCGGCCGACAGTGCAAAAAGTTGATACGCATCACCCTCATAATATTTCATGAGCCAGCTTTTGCCGCCTAAATGGGGTGACATGCGGATTGCTTGGGCAAACGATGGGCCCAAAAGCGGTGTCACTTGCTCTTTGTCAATTTGGCTGGTTGCCCCTTCATCTACCACAATGCGCCCAGCGCGGTCGGCAACAAGTCCACCTAAAACCCCCACACCCAGCGCCCCAATTTCTCGGACTGCATCTAGCAGCACGGTTCGCGCTCGGTCTAGGTTTAACTTAGGAATTGGCCCTAAATCTAGGGCCGCCGAGTCAGAACCTTTAGAGGCTTCTTCAGCAGCGACAACACTGGGCCCATCTAGCCCAATGCGTAGGGCTCTTAAGAACTGCTCGCCCGCCGTATATGACACATATTGAAAATTGCTGCTCTCCAATAAGGTCGCGTCGGGTTCAGGATCGTTTTCGGCGGCTACTACAATGATACGCGCCCCCGCCCGTTGCCGAATGGCGCGGGTTGCCCACTCTAGGCCCGTCATACTGCCATCTAATGGGTAGGTTACAACTGCCAAAGTAATGGCAGTATCAATGACCTCAGACAAGGCTTCTTCGGCAGTAGGAATTTCGACCAAAACATATTGCCGATTTAGCAAGAACATGGATGCGCGTACAATATGCCCAAGATGGTTGCTAGTATCAACCACTAGAATACGAGGAATGGCACTCATCGTGATGTTTCACCCAATTTATTGATTTGTGTTTTTCAGACGTTTTCCATTATACAGCACAATTTTATAGTTAGCTAAACCTTAACGCGCTTTGACAGCAGATCGTGGGGACGCTATAATTTGAATCAACATTTGATAAATCTGGCAACAGACTTCGGGGCATGGTGAAATTCCTGACCGACGGTGATGGATGGCGACATCCTTAGCCCGTGACCCGACACCCTACACAGTCGTAGGTGGCGGTGGATTCGGTAAAAAGCCGAAGCCGACGGTTAAAGTCCGGATGGGAGAAGTGCTGTTCGCAGTGTCATAAACCCACAGTGCGATGTGATCGCGGCGGGTGGTGTGGCTTTGGCGTTGTTTAGGCTTGCCAAAGTATGTTTTTGCACACCTATGCTGGCGCGTCTTCCACATTCTGTATTGTGTGTCATGCCTGCCCCGTCGTTGCCGACACAACAGAAGGGCGGGTTTGTGATGACAAGCCTAGACTTACCACAACTAAAGCACACTAATCCAAAAACCAATGCGCTGCGACGTGCTTGGTGGCGTGCAGTTCTGCGCCTGTTTGATTGGAGGCTGCTGATTGCCCCTCTTATTGCTTATGGCATTTATCGCTATTGGCTGCACACTGCCGAATCTGGACGCTATCCAGCGTTTATTCTTCCTCATCCCAACAGCGTATGGGAACGCTTTCAAGAGATGCGAGCCGATGGCACGCTGATGTTGCATTTAGAAGTGACGCTGCGCGAGGCGCTTTCGGGTTTGCTGATTGCATCAGTTATTGCGCTGGTGTTGGGCTATGTTATCGCACGCATTCGCTTGTTGAATTATGTGCTGATCCCCTATCTGATCTTTTTGCAAGCCATTCCTGTGGTGGCGGTTGCGCCGATTATCATCATTTGGGTGGGGCCCGATATTGAGAGCAAAATTGTGATTGCTGCACTCATTACATGGTTCCCCTTGATGGTCTCGACCATCGTTGGCATCCGGAACGTATCACCCCAACTGCGGGAGATGATGCGGGCCAATGCTGCCAACCCTTTTCAGGTATTTTGGCATCTCGAACTTCCTTCGGCCATGCCCGAAATTTTGGGTGGGCTAAAAATTGCCATCACGCTGTCGGTTATTGGTGCAGCTGTGGGCGAATTTGTGAGTTCGCGGGAAGGGTTGGGCTATCTCATTGTCGTTGGACGCAGCTTGTCCGATCCCGCCTCGGTATTTTTAGGCGTGATTATGCTGACGGCTGTTTCACTAACGCTCTATAGCCTTGTGGCTATAGCAGAATACATCCTGCTACGCTGGAAACGAGCAGGACGTTAAAGATTCTCTATCAATTATCAAGGAGCATTGTAACATGAAGACATTTTTCCGTGTAATAGCGCTGTTGTTGGCAGGGGTGTTTTTACTGCCCACCGCCCCACCAATCCCCGTGGCGGTTGCCCAAGAGGACGATTTGACCGATGTCACGTTGTTTCTTAGTTATATTCCTAGTGTACAGTTTGCACCCCTTTATGTTGCCCTAGAGCGTGGCTACTTCGCTGAAAATGGCATCAATGTTGAATTTGAATATAGCTTTGACGAAGCCGGCGGCGTGGATCGCTTGGCACTGAATAACTTGCAATTTGGCATTATTAGTGGTGAGCAAGTGATTTTGGGACGTGGGGCCGAAAAGCCCTTGGTCTATGCAATGGCGTGGTATCAGGCTTTTCCGGTTGGCGTGGTGGTTCCGGCCGATTCTGATATTGAAACCCCCGCCGACTTGCGCGGTAAATCGGTTAGTTTGCCCGCTTTTCAAGGGGCTAGTTATGTGGGTATCCGTGCATTGCTAGACAGCGCCGACCTTACTGAGCGTGATGTTCAGCTTGTGCCGGTTGGTTTCGCTGCGCCCGAAGTTATGTGCGAGCGCCAAGTGGATGCTGCGGTTGTTTATGTCGTTAATGAGCCGCTGACTATCGCACAGTGCTATGATGTGCGTATTATTTCGGTTTCAGATTATGCCAATATCGTCTCGAATGGGTTGGTTACTAACGAGCGCACTATCCGCGATAACCCTGATTTAGTAGCGGGTATGGTAGACGCAATTGTACGCGGCATCGCCGACACCA
>CAZLPC010000178.1:4155-6706 GCA_964561305.1 uncultured Anaerolineae bacterium | reverse complement strand
CGGCACGGGCTGCATCGGCTTGCACTGCAATAGGAATATGCACCTTGCGCTGGAATGTGCCATAGCGTCTCTCGCGCCGCAGATAAGCCTCTGACGGATAGGGATCGTCGGGAGCAGTCTCGCCATGTAACGTTAGATACTCGCCACTCATCGAAATATCAAGACTTTCGGGCAGAATCCCTACTAATGGGACAGTCAGCACAATAACAGCGTCTTCGGTGTCAATGATATCTACAGGTAGGTTAAGGGCCCCACCCGCAAAGGATACAGTGTCTTCAATCATACGATTAATGGATTGACGGACATTGCCAAAGTCAAACCCACGATTTGCATTGTTCATTATAAGATGTCCTCCTTTATGTATAGACAGTTTGTTTCTATAGCTCCTATACGCAACTGGAGGCCTTGACGTTGCAAATAGGGCTAGCTGGCGGTCTCGCCGCGCCGAAAATCTACAAACCGATAGCCAACACCCCGTTCAGTGAAGATATAACGTGGGTTTGAGGAGTCTGGCTCGATCTTATCGCGCAGATAGTTCACATAAAGGCGTACATAGTGGGCTTCGTCACGATACTCATAGCCCCACACTTTGGCCAGTAATTGCTCGTGCGGCACAGTCCAGCCTGCGTTTTCAATTAAATGATATAACAAACGATACTCAGTGGGGCGTAGTTTTATGGGCTGACCACCCACAATCACTTCGCGCTGGTTAAAGTCCACACTCAAATAATCATCTATCCGCAAAATGGCCTGATTCGTTGACGAGGGCATTTCAGAGCGCCGCATCACAGCGCGAATACGGCTCGACAACTCGCGGGGGCCAAACGGCTTGGTAACATAATCATCTGCCCCTAACTCTAGGCCGCGCACTTTGTCGTCTTCTTCCCCCTTTGCAGTGAGCATAATTACCGGAATCGTCGAAAATTCGCGCAGCATCCGCAAGGTTTCAAATCCATCTAGTTGTGGCATCATCACGTCCAACACCACGACATCGGGCAAATGGGTACGAATAGCTTCTAGGGCTTCTAGTCCATTTTGTGCTTCTAGTACCTGAAAACCTTCTAACTCCAAATTCATCCGTATAAAGTCAATCATACGGGGTTCATCATCTACTACCAAAATACGTTTAGTCTCGCGTGGGGCCGAGCGCGGGACCTTGGGGGCCTTGCTACTCATTAACGGCTTTCTCCAAAGATATCGAACACGTCTTCTGTTTCTGCCGATGGCATCACTTCAATATAATTGATACGCCACCAAGGCAGAATGATTTGGGTCACTTCATCCAACAGATAGCGTAGCTCTTTGCCGTCGCGCTGACGTGGGTTGTTTAAGACTAAGAATTGTGTGGTGGGCGCTGGCAACTCATCAATTTCGCTCAAAAACGGTTCGCCATCATTGATATGAACATATAAAGTAAAAGACATTCTGCTCTTCCTATGAATTTATCCCGATTAGGTCTACTTAAAGTAAACCCGCGTAATCAGTTTACCAAAACGTACTTCATCACCGTCTTGCAACACACGCGGCTGATTAGGAACCATCCGTTGGCCGTTAAGATAGGTTCCGTTTGCGCTATTCATATCTTCAACGGTTAGGGCTTCGTCACTGCGTCTAAAACAAGCGTGCAAGCGCGAAACCCCCTCTTCAATGCCGCCATAAGGCGTTAAATCAATGTCAGGGAAATTTCCCGATTGATTGTCTACGCGCCCTACTGTAAAGCGTCCATTGTTATCTAAAACAAGCGGTTGTTGGGCCGCTTCAATTTTAACAATAACTGTGGCAGCGCGGCTAAACTGTGTGGTTCCCCACAACGGCTTGGCCCCAATATCGCGCTGATTTTGTGTCTCTTCAAGTTTACGGGTTTCAATGTGTTGGCTATCGGCAAGTGGATTGCCGCACTCCACACAAAACAACTCGCCTTCCATATTGCCATGATTACAAAAAGAACACAGGATCATAGTTGCTCCAGAATCCTATTCATCTCTATTGGCTTCTGAGGATGGCTTCCGCAACGGTGCAGGAGGACTAAGCAATAAGCGTGTGCCATATTTTAATGTTTTGCGGCCTTCTTCTGATAAAGTACGAGTTTTTAAAATACGGGTTGCTTCTTGACGGGCCATATTCGAGAGATCTTCCTCACCCATCTCTAATAGGCGTGTGGCTAGGTTTTGAAGCCGACGTGTGGCCTCTACCACTTGGCCTTGAGTCATAGCTTCTTCAACTTTTTGTTGCATCCGATATAGGGTTAGCTTGCTAAGTGCTTCCATAATTGGACGCGGCGGGTCTTCGTGGGGTGGGGCTTTTTGAACATCTATAGACTGTTCTTTGACCACTTTATAAGACAGGCGTTCTCGCTCGCCATGCAACAATACATCACCCGATACATCTAGTCGTACCACAGGCCGAAATATTTCTTCCATTTTGGCCGGCAACAACAATTGTACCAAAATGCGGATGGGCCGACGCGCCTCTAATGTCCCTAGTGGAATCGGCTGTTCATTAAACTCTAGCGGTTGGGGATTGGGAGACAAGCGCCACACCGATTCAATCT
>CAZLPC010000178.1:0-4145 GCA_964561305.1 uncultured Anaerolineae bacterium | reverse complement strand
CTATATCTGGATCGGGGGCAATCACTAGCCGCACACGCTCGGCAAAAGACTGCCCTAAACTGGCCACACGGTCTTCTAAAAATTGAGAGGCCGCCATTGGCGAGTTGATGTAGGTTGAAGAACCACCGGTTATCGAGGCTAGTGCATCTAAAAACTCGTCGTTCCACTCATCGCCAATACCCATGGCACTAATGCCGATGCCCATATTACCGGCTTCTTTGGCAAGTTCTAGTGATGCTTTTTCATCGCCATAGGTGCGCCCATCGGTAATTAAGATAATGTGATTAACCGCATTGCGCCCAAAGTAACGTTTCACTTGCTCATAGCTGGCTTGTAGGCCCTGATAAATTTGTGTGGCACCACCCGCCGACATCATATTGATGATGCCGCGCACCTCGTTCACATCATTGACGGGTCGGCTAGGATACTCGACCACAGCTTTATCGGCATAAGAGATAATGGCGATGCGATCCACGGGGTTTAATTGCTCTAAAATTTGACGCGCCGCAACTTTAACGCGGTTAAGACGCGCCCCCTTCATTGAAGAACTACAATCGAGGGCAAGGGCAAGGTTCATCGGGTTGCGCCGCAGCGAGTAATCATCAGGATAGCTGGGCATCACATCCAACAATACATAAATGACTTGTGGCTCTTCGATAACAGGTATATGTAGCTTGCTAACATGAATTTGCGTGGCAAATTTAGGCAGCATAGCTGTGTCTTGCATCCACATCAGGGCAGAGCCTGAGGTAATAGCATCATAGGCTGCATTGACATCTAAGAAATGGAGTTTTGCTCCCGCATGTTTATTAACATCCGGATGAAAACGCCGCGCTGTGGTTCTAAAAATACGCTTAATTTCTTCTTCGCTGGCTTGTTTGCCTATACCAAGTACAGCATAGGGATCGAAATGGATACGTTGGGCCATGGCCCCCACCTTCTCTCAATGGCTGGCTATCCGGGAACGCGCACTAATACAACCGAGATATTGTCGTTGCCCCCACGATCATTAGCCGTTTCGACCAGTCGTTGACATGCGTGTTGGGTGTTGTCACGTTCTTCTAGCACAATTTGTTGGATTTCTTCTTTTTTGACCAAATTCCAAAGCCCATCACTACACATCAGTAAATAGGCCCCTGCTGGCACTTGCCGATACACAGGGTCTACATCCAAATGATCGCTTTGGCCCAACGCTCGGTACAAGACATTGCCTTGCGGGTGTCCAATTGCGTCTTCGGGAGTCAGTTGGTCTAGTTCTATCAGGCGTTGTACGAGCGAGTGATCGCGGGTAATTTGCTCGATAAAATCATCAGTAATCAAATAGGCGCGGCTATCGCCAACATGGGCAATATAGGCCGAGTGGCCCATCACGGCAGCGGCAGTAACTGTTGTGCCGCCATCGGGCACTTCTTCTGCAACAAGACGATTGGCTTGTTGCACCGCATCGCGCAGCACTTCGGTGATAGTTGGACGATCTGCGTCGCCACCTATTTCGCCATTTAACAATGGCAAGAAAATTTCGTTGGTGACATGCTTGGTAATAACACGGGTCGCAATGGCCGAGGCCCGTTCGCCATGTTCGTGGCCACCCATTCCATCGGCGACTACAAACAAACCAAAGTTTGGCTCGGCTTTTGAAAGGCTGACCGATGATACAAAAGTTAAAACCGAGTCTTGGTTATTATCGCGCACTTGTCCCACATCGCTTAGTTGACCATAGTTAAAATGGGTCCCAGTTCCCGGTTGAAGGGTCTCTAGGGGGGGTAACTTGCGTGTTAGACCGCCTTCAAGAGCGGCGCTATCGAGTTCACCTGTGCCATCGTTGGCTTCAATATCACGCGGACGTTTGGGCAAGGTCTCTGCATTGGCGCGGACACGCCCTGTGCCAACTGTGTTGGGTTGGGTGGGGGCATCAATGGCAACCGGGTTAGATTTAGACGACTGCTGGGTTGCTTCAGAAGTCTCGGCAGGTTGTAGGCCTAAAAAGCGACGAAACCAATCCATAAAACGTTACGCTACCACATACCCAAAATGGCTTATGTGATGGGCGTTTTCCTCCTTAAATATTTTTGGCTATGCCTTCAAGGCATACAGGTTATGATCGGTAGAGCCAATGTACAAGATTCCTTCGACGAATAATGGTTTGCCCGTAATAGGCCCACCTGTGCGAAAGCGCCATAACTCGCGCCCTTTTTGTGGATCAAGGCAATAAATGTGTTGATCCACACTGCCGATATAGATATTGCCATTGGCATAGGTTGGCGAGCCAACCACTTGATTACTGGTTTGAAATTTCCAGCGTTCGCGGCTATTAGACATGTCTACAGCATATATAAAGCCGTCTGCCGAGCCAAAAATGACCAGTTCTTCTTCTGGGACAATTACTGGCGATGAGACAATGGGTTTGCCAGTCCGAAACCGCCAGCTACTCCAACCATTTTTGATCTCAACCGCATATAGATGATAATCATACGAGCCAAAATAGGCAATTCCATCATAAACCGCAGGGGTAGAGATAACGGTACGCTTCGCCGAAAAACGCCATTTAAATTGCCCACTTAGGTCTAGGGCCACAATATCGCCCGACTCAGCAGCCACAATCACCATGTCATCTAAGACCACTGGCTGAGAGCGAATCGGTGAATCCACCGAGTAGCGCCACGCCGCCCGTCCGGTATTCATGCGTGCGGCATAAAGGTGGCCGTCGTCGCTACCAAAAAAGACATGGCCATGAATGACGGTCGGCGATGATCGAATGGGCCCTTTGGTCGGCAGCTTCCAGTGTAAGCGTCCGGTTGGAATATCTATCGAATAGAGGTTATAGTCATCTGAACCGACGAGAACGGTTTGGCCTTCTACATAAATATCAGGGGTGCTGGTAATGGGGGATTCGGTAGGGAACTTCCAACGCAAATCGCCTGAATTAGCTGTAATGGCCCACAGGTTGTGGTCGTGCGCCCCCACAAAAACGGTTCCATCATGAAAAGCAGGGCCGCTACGTACTTCTTCCTCGACCTTAAACTTCCAACGCAGTTGTGATTTAGAAGAACCTGCTGTTTCTGTCCAGTCTTCTACATCTTCGCTTTGCACTTCGCCCAACGAGATCGCAGCAGTCATAGAGCCTTGCATCGCACGCCGCGCTGCTTCTAGGGCTTGTTTCATCTCTAGGGCATTGCCATAACGTTGGATCGGATCATAAGCCAAGGCTTTCATAACCACTGCTTCTAGAATAGGCGGGACATTAGAGTTGTGCTCGCGGATAGGACGGTCGGCAAAGGTAAAAGGGGTATGCAGGCGTGGGTCTTCGTCGGTAAAAATTTGGTGTAAGGTTGCGCCCAAGCCATACAAATCGCTTTGGGGCATTGGTGTTCCTTTATATTGTTCTGGTGCAGAATAGCCCTCTGTACCCACCATTGTCATTTTCTGATTTTGCTCAAATACCCGCGCAATACCAAAGTCAATCAGGCGCAAACGCCCTTGTGTATCAATCATGATATTAGAAGGCTTCATGTCTCGAAAGATGATCGGCGTGGGGCGGGTGTGCAAATATTCCAGTACATCGCATAAATCTATGGCCCACGTAATCACCATCTCAACTGGAATCGGATCAGTAATTTGCGACAAAATGACTTCAAGATTTTTGCCGTTAATATATTCCATCACTAAATAGGCGCGGTCTTTGATGGTGAAATAATCGTAAATGGTTGGAATAGTCGGATGACTGAGCGAAGCTAAGATATTCGCCTCGCGTTCAAAGTTTCCTTTCATTTGGTCGCGCATATCGCGCTGTTGAGAGAGATTGAGCATCTCTTTTACTGCGACATAGCGTTCGACCTCCGGAAATTGCAAGTCGCGGGCTTGATAAACCGATCCCATGCCCCCAACCCCAACTACACCGCTAACCCGATAGCGATTATTGAGTACCGAATTTTGCTGGAGGGTTCCGTCTATGCCCAGCAACTCTTTATTTGGTTCAGTTGCAAATTGCCGTGTATCAACCATAGATATTGCCTTAAAACTGAATAGTTGCAGAATGATTGCTTACGTTTTTGGGTACTTTATAATCAATGAGATCAGAGATATTGCTAAAATTATAATAAATAGTGAGGTCTACTGCAATCAGTGAGGTGACTACTTTGATAGAT
>CAZLPC010000177.1:0-6707 GCA_964561305.1 uncultured Anaerolineae bacterium | reverse complement strand
TCCTCCGACAACTAGCCCTTAACATCATTAAGAAGGATACGTCCAAGGGCAGCGTTCGCACCAAGCGCTTCAAAGCCGGTCTTGACACCACATTCTTAGAAAAATTGCTAGACCAAGTTTGATGCAATCGCCCTGGAATAACAGCGTAATCGTTCCGTAGCGGTACACGCGACGGTGTATAATCAACCGCTTCATAAAAGCCATACAAACCACGCATATTGATAGCGTCAAGCTGATCCATATTCTGGCGCACAGTTTGGGGGCGCACATGCAATGCCAATATAGAGGCATAGGGCGCAACCACCAAATCTTCGGCTAGGCCGCGCTTAAACCCTAGCTCTGGCACACCAAAAGCATGGTATTGATACGTCATTGTGCTGTCAAAGGCATAGTAGGATGACTCAGAGATGCCCCAAGGTATATCTTTCACCTTGCCATAGCTAATCTGGCTATCAACCGCAGCACGGCAACTTTGGGTCAGAAAAGTCTGCTCATAGCTTTTCATAAACAAGGCTGGCATCAGATATTCAAACATCGTGCCACTCCATGAAAGCAACGTAAGGGCACCGTTCACCCATATAGCTGGCCGGCCAAGGTGTAACCAATGATTGGGCGGCACTTCGCGCTTGGCAATGGCCAAAAAACTGGCCAGACGTGCTTCTGAAGCAAGTAAATCGTAAAAGTTATCATCAAGTTTATCAACTGTAAGGTTATAGCCAATATGAAACACCTTGCGCTGTTTATTGAATAAGAAGCCAAAGTCCATTGCTTGGAAACGGTTCTCGGCTTGAATTGCCAATTCTTGATAGCTTGTCAACAAAGCGCGAACCTGCATCTGGGTTATATTCAGCCTTGCCGTTAGTTGGGCACACCACAAATGAGCCTCTTGCAATTGCATTGCTGGGCTAGTGCTGTTGGATACTTGGTCTTCCAGTTTTTTGATATATGTAACCAGTGTTTCGCAGAGCGATTGGACTTCTGACAAACACACCTTGGCAGGAACAGCTGTCAATAAATCTTGCCATGCAGCATCAATAGGCGCGGCAACATTGGGTTGTACAAATAAGTTGGGGGGGTGGCTAAACAGCAATTGCCAAGGCAATAGTAGTTCCATGTCTCGCTGCATACTCTTTAAATGATGATGAAATTGCTGAGAAGTGATGCGTAGAGCATCAATGTTCTCAATATTTAGTGAGGCCGTCTTTGACTCAAGGACAGCGATAATCAAACTTGACAGAGTTTCCCACGCTTCTTGATTCAACCACATAATTAACGCCGACCATTGATCGGGCGTTTTCTGAATGAGCTGAATGGTTTGGCGCAAAGAAGCAACATAAGTACGTAAATGGTCTGTAGTTATTTCTTGGCTATTGTTTTTATAAAGTTGATCAAGGCTTTCCTCTAAAAGCCCCAATGTATCTAACAAACCTTTCCAGCGTTGGGGACGGAAGACAGGTGCTTCAGGAAGCGCAAGGCAGGCCTGCCCCACCACCACTAGGCTTCCGGCCAAATTACCACTATCTACCGTTGAAACATAACGCGGTGACAACGGAGCCAAGTTCTGGGTGTCATACCAATTAAGGAGATGTCCACGATAATGCTCTAACTTATCGAGTGTCTCAAAGGTTGCTTGTAAGCGTGCTACTAAATCTAACAGCCCAATATAACCCAAGTCGTATGCTGCTAATGTTGAGGTGAGCAACAAGCCAATGTTGGTAGGTGAAGTACGATGAGCAACAAGCGAGGGTGCTTCTTGAAGATGATCGGGCGGTAGCCAGTGATCTTCTGGCCCCACGATCTGCTCGAAAAAAAGCCACGTCTGGCGAGCAAGGTGGTAGATGCTAACTTCCTGAGTCGCCGATAATGCGGGTTCGATATGAGTGTGTCTGGGTGGCTGGCTAAGCCAATAGGCAATCTGTGGGGACAAAAACCACAAGGCTAGGACTGGCAAAGCAACTGGCAGCGCCGCCATGTTTATGATACCGATTAGTAAAATAAGGATAATTACTATAAAGGGGCCCCAACGCATTTCGCGCCACATAGATTCTGCACTGCGCTGTGTGCCAAAAAATTGTGCAGTTTGAGCAGCTGTCACCCACTGTAGCATCCGTCGGCGTGTGATAAACAAGCGAGTGAGGGTAATGATGATAGCATTTAAGGCCAACAGTGCTTCATAAGGCAAGAAAATCAGTGCAAACAACCAGCGTTGCAGGTCAGGATAACGCGACCGTAGCACATCAACCACTGATTGTGTTGGCGGGCGGTGGCGCAAACCTGTAAATAAGGACATAAACAACGGAAAACCAAGCACAGCCAACGTTATAAGTGTCCACAACAATGGCGAACCAATAAATCCCAGCCACGCTGCCACCAATACTGCCAGTAACGATGGTGTTACCAAACTTCGACGCAAATTATCAAAAATTTTCCAGCGGCCAAGTACATGAAGGTTATTGGGCGTGGTTTCACCAGCTTGACCGATTGGAATGCGTGGAAACAACCAAGGTAGCAGTTGCCAATCTCCACGTATCCAGCGATGCAAGCGGCGTGTATACGCCAAGTAGTGCGTAGGATACTCTTCCAATAACAAGATGTCGCTTACAAGCGCAACACGCGCATGAATGCCTTCAAACAAGTCATGGCTTAATAGCGTATTTTCAGGTATACGATTGGCAAGACACGCCTCAAGAACATCAACATCATAGATGCCTTTTCCGACATAGCTACCCTCGCCAAATAAATCTTGATAGACATCAGAGACAGCATGTGTATACAAATCGAGGCCAACATCGCCCGCAAAAATCTGTGAAAAACGCGATTGACTGACACTGGTTGGTTTGATCTCGATACGAGGTTGCAAGATAGAATAACCCGAAACCACTTTGCCAGAGATTGGGTCATACTTCGCACGATTAAGCGGATGGGCCAAGGTCGCTACCAAACGGTGTGCGCCACCCTCAGGCAAAATCGTATCAGCATCAAGGGTGATCACATATTTAATGTTTGGCAAAACACCTAGATCGCCCACTTGTACCGTATAAGAGGTTGTCGTGCTTCCACGCAGCAGATGGTTAAACTCTACCAATTTGCCGCGTTTGCGTTCCCAACCCATCCACTGATGCTGGGCATCGTTCCAACGTCTTTCACGATGAAACAAATAAAATGGTGGCGCTTCTGTTCGGTATTTAGCATTCAATGCCGATATGCCAGCTTCAGCACGACTGATTAGTTGACTGTCATTAGGCATTTGCTGATGATGAGCATCCGCGAAATCGGTAAGCAGTGCAAAAAATAGTGCTGTGTCCGAATTACGCAAAAAATGAAGTTCCAATTGTTGGAGCAGTGAATCAATGTCTTCAGCACTGGTTAATAGAGTGGGGATAACTACCATAGTCTGATAGTCCATTGGAATACCTGCTTGGAAATCTAAGCGCGGTAAAAGACGCGGTGCGATAGAGTTCGTGACTATCCAGTTTAGAACACTGCTCGCAATTGCCGTAGCAGGTATTAGGGTCAGTAAACCCACACCGATCATTTGAAGCACAGAGCCGCCTGCCGACGTGACATAACTAACAAAGGCTACCGTAGAAAGAAACGTGAGCAAACACATGCTGGTTAAGTAAATGGAAGTCGGATGAGCAAGCAGCCAACGATACAAGGCCCGCAGTATTGGTGGGCGATACCCAAACCAAGTTTCTAGTTGGCTATACCCCTCGCCAATTAGATAATAGCCAACATGTATTTGGGGTAAGGTGGGGTCTGCTTGCTGACTAAATACGATTGCTTGCCTTGCAACATCTTCCTCGGCGTGTTTTGTTGCCGAAGCCAGATGTTCAATTATCTCTCGATAGCTATTGCGTGTGTCAAAATCCATCGCACTATAAATCTGGGCGGGATCTTCCCGCAAAATTTGATCGACAACACTAACGCGCTCGAAAAAGATTTTCCAGTCTTGAGCCGCTATCATTCTTAAGCTCGTGATGCAAATTTGCACGGCATTATCACCCGTAAGGGTTGGTGTGTCGTGTGTGACAGGCACGGCTTCGCTGTATTGGCTCGTTACAGTAGCCAGACAATTCAGAATGCCCAACCGTAGCATCGTGGGAAACGACCACAACTCGCCCATTGTTAGCGGCACGGTGCTTTGCAAAATTTGAAGAATACGAATAATTTTTTCAATATCAAGCTGATAACCAGCGTTAGCCATGACTTCGATAGCGATAGCATAGCTGCGTGGGGTGTTTACCCAAGCTGGACTTTTAGATTTTGGCAGTTCTTGATAATTATCTGAGGGAAGGTCTTGGCGCACTTGACGTATAGCCTGCTGCACCACAAAAAAATTATCTAGTAACCACTGTCCGGCATAGGAAAGCCGCGTTTCTTGTTGAGAACTGCTGCTAAAGTGCCAATAGGCATCCGTGATGGTCTTTTCGTATTGCAAAAGCCAAAGAGGAAACAACGGTTTAACCGATGAATACTCGATGATATGGTGCGCGTTAGACAACTGATCGGCCACTATTTTTAAGGGGTCTTCACTTGATAATTCTTCCCCTTGGTCAATCAATCCTAGGCGATAGGTAGCGTTAGAATGAGACAGATTATCCTCCATTGTTTAAGATATGAGCTCTGTTTTCTACAGTTAAACGGATTGCTTCGGGTGATTTCCATTGCAAGTCTTGGACAATCAATAAAGGTGTTGTGCCGTTCGAGATAAAGCGGTTTGTGATGCTTCCATACGGCCAGCGTGTATCACCAGAGTAGCCATGTGCGCTTAACACCAACAGATCTATCTGCTCTTGCTCTGTTACACTTTGAAGCGTAACCGCCACATTGTCACTCACTAATAAGCGCGTCTGTGAATGAGTAGACAAGTGATGATGAATCTGCTCTAGATATTTGCTGCCCTCTGCCTTATTACGCTCGACAAACCGATTAACCAACTCGGCATCTTCTTGGCTTAGCGGCATGTGACGCGGCATTTCGGGCTTGCCAACGACATGCACCAGCAACAGATCAGATGCATAAGCCTCGACAAGGGCAGTGGCTATTGTTAGTGCGATGCCGGCCCGTTGAGAACCATCCAAAGGAACCAACAGCCGCCGATAGCGCAACGCATCATCAACATTAACAACGGACTGATTGGCACGAATAATGAGCGTCGAAGCCCGCACTTTATGAAGGATATGCTGGGTAACACTGCTGACACCCACACCATTGGCTTTTGTTTCGCCATAGCCACTCAAAATTAGCAAATCAGCCTGTGTAGAATGCGCGAGATCAACAATCTTCTCGGCAGCGCTTCCTTCCAACAGTATTTTTTGGACGGATAATTGGTGTTGTTCTAAACGAGTCTGGATCGTATCTAGGTATAAATTAGCCGCTAGTTTCTTAAGATACCAATCTAAAGGGTCTGCCTTTGGCAATCGAAGCGAACCTGACGGTTGCTCTAAGACATGCACCACAGTGATCTGAGCCTCAAAAGCTTTGGCTATAGCAACAGCATGAGGCAAGACCGACTCTGCAAAAGGTGAACCATCTAACGGAACAAGGATGTGACCTAACATAAGCTCCTCCTAAAGGAACTTTACTTATAGCTAACTTAAAAACAAATACTTGGTTGCACTAAAATAGCAAATAGTATCTGCTTGGAAAATTTCTTTTCTCTTGGCGCTCGATAACTCCTACCAGTCAAAAAAACAAGACTCAACTGTTCACAGTTTGATAGAAAAACAGTAAAGGTCCTATACGGTCTGTCCTAAAGAATCTCGTACCCTTACAGTTTTTAGGGAGCGATGTCTATACAACATACCATCTCCAAAATATAAAATTTGTAAAGGACTGGGAGCGTTTTTTCAGTCAGCTTAAAGTATAGAATTCATACCTTATCAAAACATCCTGCTTTGGGTGGATTGTTATGTAGTCCTTTGGGACAATTCATGGGCATTTGAGCCTATACTGTCCCACCCCCAAGCTAATCATGGTCTATACCCAATTTAATGGAGTAACAGTGTTTCCGCTTTGCAAAATTCTTCATGGGACTTGAATCCCAGCGCTGAATGCAAAACCTTATATGTTATAGGCTGATTAGACGATCACTAGCGCTTAACAAAACACGCGCTGTTTTAAAGATTTGATAGCTTCGGTAGATCACAATTTCAGTAGTTCACACTTTTAGTGAAAGTAGTGGGACAAAGGAAGGGATAGCGTCAATGGGTGGACGCAGTCGTTGGCTGGCGAGTTGAAGCAAGGCTTTGAAGCGTGGTAGCGGCAGCAAGTGTTCAAGGAGATGTCGGGAGTGAGGATGGGTGGTGAGCTGCCAGCGGACAAAGGTCCAGATGTTGAGTACCAAGAAGGCCAAGCCATAGAGAAAGAAGCGCAGGGCAGGATTACGGCTGGTAGAGAAGGTTCGCAGTTGTCGCATTTGGCGATAACTGGCTTCAATCCCGAAGCGTCGGCGATAGCGTTTTTTGAAAGTGGCGGGTTGGCAGGTCACACCAAGCGTGACATAGAGCAACCATTAGACAACTCGTTAGGCTTGAGGCTTGGTGTAAGTGGTGCGGACACAATAAAGTGTAGCGGTCGTGCCATCGGTGAAGGTATAGTCAGTAAAGTAGCTGGTATTGCCTTGACAAAGGGCTTGGGTTCCGCCTGTTTTGCCGCGGATAGGACAGGCGATGATGGCAGGAATGGCGTGGGTCTGTAGGAAG
>CAZLPC010000176.1:0-6726 GCA_964561305.1 uncultured Anaerolineae bacterium | reverse complement strand
CGCTAGATGGCTCGATGACCCATAACGGCGGATCGGCATAGCGCAGATAGAGCCAGAGCATATCGGTGCTGCTGCGGCTGCCAGCCCACCGCGCCACCATAATCAGCGCGATATTCAGCGCAACAACGCCCATCAGCAACAGGCTACGCATTCCGTCGCCCTGTGCGCCACACCAGCCCACCGGCCGCCACTAAGCTCGCCACTGCCAAGCCAATAAATCGTTCATCAGAGAACTGTTTTCGTGGAACCGGCCCCAGCATAAATTTGGTCGAATAATCGAAGGGATCACTGGGTACAAAACGAGGCATAGCATAGTTGTGCTGAAAGCGCGTTTGATAGCGCCGCGTTTCAGCAGCAAAATGGTCTATACGCACATTCAGAGCGTTTAAGTCGTTAACATCTTTGGTGGCAAAAACAACAAAAAATCCATCGATCACAGGCTTGGTTATAACCCAACGGGCATGATAGGCCATGTCGTCTTCTAAATTGATCTGAAAAATAGGGCCGTTCATATCTCGATAGATAAATGTCTTATAATCGAAATCGCCAAATTCTCGTGTGGCGAAAGTTTGGCCATCTGCCGACCAATCTATATCAATCGGTTCAACATCGGTGCTAATTTCATGACTACGGGTTTGATCAGTGCCTAGCGTCAGTATTGCAAGCGACATTACTTCACTCTGCATAAATATAACTGCCAGTTGGGTGTTATCGGGATGCAGGGCAAGTTTGGCAATTGTATCAACGGTATAGGCAGACCCAATAGGGACATAGGCAGGCGTGGGCGACAATGTACTTAAGTCAATCTGCACGAGATTGGCACAGCTTCCATCCTGACACGGTTCCACAAATTCGGCAAAGGCAATCCATTGTCCATTATGTGACCACACCAAGGTGTCGCCGCCATAAATGCGTTTGGTGGTGGCATAAATAGGTTGCCATGCGCTATTTTGCCAGAGATAAAGCGTGGACTGCGGCGTAAAGTCGGTTCGGGGCGTATGGCTGAGGGCGAGCAATTGTGTTTGGGATGGTATCAGCGCTGTGAAATCGGATGGCAACGCGCTTTCGTGCTGCTTGGCAGTGATGAGATCGATCCAGACCAAGCGGTCGGCATAAGCCACCAGCAAATGATCTTGAAAAATAGCCACGTCTTTTGTGTTTACTGATGATGAGAGCCGAAATGGAGCCGTGAAACCGCCATTCAAATCCACGAGCCACACAGGTTGGTCGGCACGCGGCATATATAAGTAAATGATGTCGGCCTTGTGTTGGTTGCCGCTGATGCGGGCCCCGACCAAGCTTAATAAACACACACTAAAGCAGATCAACAATAGGGTAATGGCTTGCAAAACTGGGCCTTTCGCTCTCGTCTGTTCGCTAGTCAGTCACCAACAGTTTTACCACTGCGGCAAACTGAACATGCTCATTTTCTGAGCTTTCTAGTTGTTCTAGTACGGCTTTGGCCTGACGGCGCGACAGCGCGGGCGAAATGGGATGTTGCAACACTGCCAGCGCAGCCAAGCGGGCGTGTTCGGGGCGGCTGCACGCGGCCAAAGCCGGCGCTAGATTCACCAGTGCATCTAGCATTACCTTAATGGCATGATTGCGCTCACCAATCTGCAATGCAGTACGCCCAAATGACAGTGCCTTTTGGTAATCGCCTTGTCCCAAAGACAAGCGCGACAAGTTAATCATTAAGCGCCCCAAGTGGCTTTCTTGGCGGGCGGTTTGGTGGGTAGAAAGGCTATCGTTAAAGAACAATTGGGCGGCTTCAAAGTCGCCTTCGTCCAGTGCCAACTCGCCTAGGGCGTGCAAACCGTCGGCCACGATGGGCCGGTCCCCAATTTGGCGACCCAAGGCGATACTTTCTTCTAACAAGTGGCGGGCCAATGAAGATGAGCTGATTTTATAGGCCACTTTGCCCATCATATAAACGGCTTTCGCTTGCAATAGTTGGTCGCCGATGGTTTTGGCTAATTCATAGCTGGCACTGAGGGTGATGTCGGCGGTTTCAAAGTCGCCTTGATCCCACTGCAATCGCCCCAACGCAAACAACAACGCAGCCCGCTTCGAGTCAGAGATTTCCCCTTGTTGGTGCAGACGTAAGGCCTGTTTATAGAACCACACGGCTTCGGCAATTGCGCCAACGCTTTCAGATTGCTTGCCAGCCCGCAGATAGTATTCGATGGCTTGGGTAGGTTTTTGGGCCAGCTCATAGCGTTGGCCCAAAATGCCTGCATACTCGTTCACCCGTTGGGCACTATGAGCAATGCGCCAGTTGGCAATGCGCGAGTGGTCTTGGGGGGTAAAGGCGGCACGGCCTAAAACAAGCCCATACAAGGTATTGTGTCGAAAGCGATATTCGGGCGTAATGGGGAAGCTAGAGGGGCGTGTTTCATAGATAAAGTCTTGTTCTTGTAAAAGTTCTAGGGCTTGTTTCACATCTTCGCGGGGGATTTCCTCTAAAATTGTCATCACCGCGTCGCCCCAGAACGTCTGCCCGATACACGACGCTTTTTCGAGCACCAATTGTGCTAATGTCGGCAAATATTCGATGCGGCGCATCACTGCTGTCCCTAAATCAAGGGACAAGTTGTCTAGTAGGGCTTGGGTGTCGTTGTCTTGACACAAGTCTATGGCATCAATTATCAAGGCTTCCATTAAAAGTGGGTTGCCGATAGCCCGTTCCACAATGGTTTCTTGCACAACTGGTGCGAGGTTTAGCTCATTTTTTTGGCTTAGAATATCGCTTAAGAGCGCATAGCTGGCTGCTTCGTTCAGGGGCATTAGGTGCAGGGGGTGGTGGCGGTCCGACGGATACCATGTGGGGTTTTCGGTTATAAATTCGGGCTGAGCTGTCATAAACAGCAACAACGGAATGTCTTGGCAGCTTTGAAAAATGTAGGATAGCAATGTAAGTGATGCATTATCGGCCCAATGCAAGCCTTCAATCATCATCACGATTGGGTCATCGGCGGCCACTGCCCGCAAAAAATCTTCAATAGCCTGCATAGCGCGGTACTCAATGGGTTGGCCGCGGTCGGCAAAAGCCCGAATGTGATTACTATATAAGAAATTCATACCGATGAGGTGTCCGATAAAATGAGCCGTGGCCTCGCCTTTGCTGCCGGGTATAAAACGCTGCACACCCTCGACCAGCGCTTGGCGTGCCATAGCAATCGTATCGCTGTTGTGTATTTGAAACCGAAAGGCCAATAAGCTACGAATCAGCCCATAGGGTAGGTGTTTGCTGGTTGGCTCTAGGCGGGCCCTAAACAGCCACACGGTCTCTTTACGAAGCTCGAGATAGTTTTGAAACTCGTCTAATAAGCGCGATTTACCAATGCCGCTATCGCCTAGCACGCTGATCACATGCAAGCGCCGCTGCGTATGAATGGTGTCTAGGACATTACTAATCACGGCCAATTCGGTGCTGCGGTCTACCATTATGGTTTCTATGCCAGCAATGGTATGGATGGGCTGGCTGAAGATGCGCGGACGGGCGCGTTTAATCCAATACCAATCGGCGGAAATGAGGCCGTCGGTCGCTTGCTCGTCAACAGCATCAATATCAAATATACCCCGAATAAATTTATAGACCTCATGGTTGACCAAAACGCCACCATCGGGCCACAACTGGCCAATGTCTTGGCAAGTGGCGATCACATCGGCTTCATCAAGACGAAGCGTGTTGGCTTGTACAAACTTTAGCGGCGTATCGGTGAGATCGTCTAGCGATAATAAAATAACCCCCACGGTGAGGATCGGACGATGAAGCAATTGATTCTCGACGGACAATGCCAGCAACTCGGCTTGCACGGTTAGTCCAGCGCGGGCAGCTTGTTCGGGGTGCTGTTCGTCAATAAAATAAGCCAAGATAAGGTGTTCGGTAGTGGTGGAATCTAGCATACCGCCATAACTATCAATAGCGTTTGCAAAGCGTTTTCTGAGTGTATCTATAGGAAGATTGATATGACTGAGATCAGCGAATAATACCGACATCATCGTGTACAGGTTCATGATTATTCTGTTCCTAGCTGTCCATTTTGCTGCATCAGGTCATCCAAAATGCCTTGCATAGTCTCTTGCTGATACGTTGCGCCAGCAGTTCCCATCAAAACGATGGCTTCTTTCCATAAAACAATGGCTTCAGCGGGTTGTCCACTATCAATTAAATAGAAGCCCCACGTCCGTAGCGTATGGGCCTTCTCTAGTAGCAGCTCGTTTTGATCTAGCATAGCATAACTTTGCTGAAAGCACGCAACCGCATCATAGGGTTGGCCATTAATTTGAATGGCTTGACGGGTTGCACCACACCAGCTACCGCATGTGCGCCAGACGGCTGCTATCATCGCGGGCTGACTGAGATGAACAGCCACATCATACACCTGATACAACACCGCTTGGGCTTCTGGATATTCGCCCAGCCCAATGAGGGCCGTTGCATAAAGCCACAGCGCCTCACAATAGGCTTCGCCTTCTGACTGATGCCCCAACAAAGCTAGGGCCTGCTGCAATGACTCGGCGGCTTTGCTAAATTTTTGCAACCCCAGCCATGCAGCCCCAGTATTGACGATACTGGAAATGACGACTTGTTGGTTGCCGATGCGTTGGGCGGCTTCTTGGGTTTTGCGATACATAACCAATGCCGATTGAAAGTCGCCGCGCATCCGTGCCGACTCGGCAATATTATTTGACAATTGTGCTACTAGGGTCAGATTACCCTGACGACGGGCGGTTTCTAGGGCTTTGTTAAAATAGATAGTGGCCATTTCAGAGTTTTGGCCCGCCGATACATAGATGGTTCCTAATACATTATAGGTATCGGCGATAAGGCTCTCATTTTTTATGCTTTGCCCAAACCCAAGCGCTTTTTCGGCATAGGTGAAGGCTTCGCTATGATTGCCTAAACGCCGATAGGCGCGGCTGATATTTAGCCATGCCTTGCCCAGCCCTTCGTGTTCGTTTTGACCTGCTTCTTCAAGCAAAGTCACAGCCTGTTCGGCTTTGGAGAGGGCTTCGTGGGGATGCCCCAAATGATTATAGAGACGCGCCATCTTCACCAGTGCGGTGGCGGCTTGGATGGCATTTTTAGAGACGGCCAATGTTTCTTGCCAAGCGTCTAGCGCATCGGCAAAACGGGCTTGTCCATCATAAATATCGGCGAGGCCCATTAGTGCCGTCACATAAGCCTCCTGAAAATTAGCACTATTGCGCCGCGCCAAAAGCAAGACTTGCTCGTAATGATGAATGGCAGTAAGCGGCGAAAACGATTGCTCGCTTTGACGAGCCGCCAGCAAGTGCCATTTTATGGCGCGTTGCACGTCTTGGGTCTGCTGATAGTGGTGGGCGATAACGCCTGCATATTGCGCCACCCGATTCATCCCTTGTCCAATCAGCCAGCTGGCATAACGGGCATGATAGGCATGGCGGGCCGCTGGCGGGGTGTTTTCATACAACCAACGCTGTAGCATCCCATTGGTGAATTGATACTCGACGGCAGTGGGGAAGTTGGTTGTGTCTAATGGAAAGATAATGGCCGCCGAAACCAGTTCGTCTAAGGCGGCCTGATAGTCGGTCTCGTCGCTAAACTGGGCACTATGGCGCACCGCTTTGTCCCAAAATATATCGCCAATAACTGCCCCACACATCACCAAGATTTGCGCCGCCTCTGACAGCGAATGTAGCCGCGCCTGTACCAGTTCTGGCATTGTAAATAGCTTAAAATCTTGAAAGGCAACCGCATCTAAACGCCAGCCGTCATCGGTCTGAAGTATCACCTCGTCATCCAACAACCGCCGCAACAGTTCAAACAAATGACGCGGATTGCCATGGCTGTTTTCGAGGAGGGTGCTTAGTAACTGGGGCGGAATTTCGACCATGTTCCGCAACACCTCAGCAGTAAGCAGCACCGCGAGGTCGTGCGACAATGGCTCTAGGATTAACTGTTGGGGATTAAAAGTGGTATCTTGTTGCCACAATGGTGGCACTTCTTCAGATGTGGTGCGGGCTGTCATCAGCACTAAAATGGGTATGGGTTGACGTGTGTCTAGTAAGAGTTGTTGCAAAAATGCAATCGAAGCCTCATCGGCCCATTGAATATGTTCTAGCACATATTATGGAAAAATTGTACCAGCGCCGAGACAGCTTCATCGCGTAAATAGGCGCTATCAGAGCTGGAAACGGTATTCGAAGAAAAATCGAGACCCAACGCTTGGCTAATAAGGTGGGCGCGGGGCTGTTCAGACTCGCCCAATAGCTCAATAATACCTTGAATCAGTTTTTGATAGGCATCGGCATAGCTATCGCGGGCGTTAATGTCGAAGCGCCGCACCAGCATATCACGGATGAGGCCATAGGGCTGATAGCGGGTGCTGGGGGTGGCCTGCCCCTTAAAATACCACACTGCCTCCGGAATCATGTCTAACCAGTTCCGAAACTCGTCAATTAGGCGCGTTTTACCCATGCCGGCCTCGCCCACAATGGTGATAGCGTAACGATTGCGCTCGCCCATGGCAGCCCGCAAGCTCTTTTGCATAATCTCTAGCTCTGTACGTCGCCCAATCATAATGGTTCTTAGGCCAAGTAGCGCCTCTACCTGTTGCAAGCCAGCCTCTATGCGCAAACCCGTTACCACATACATGCGCACGTTGTCGGCCACATCTTTCACGGGCAACGACTTGCTATAATAGATAGTGTATTCGCTGCGGCCTTCACGATAGGCGG
>CAZLPC010000175.1:0-6832 GCA_964561305.1 uncultured Anaerolineae bacterium | reverse complement strand
CCCCATAGCGGCGGCAATGTCGGGGTTGCCATAAGGATCATGTGCAATCACAGTCATGTCGAACGCCAGCGCACGCTTGGCCACGGCTTGGCCAATGCGCCCAAACCCGATAAGACCTAGCGTTTTGTTGTGTAGCTCGGTTCCCATAAATGTCTTGCGATCCCACTTGCCCGATAGCAGCGAGGCTTGGGCTTGCGGGATGTGGCGGGCCAATGCCAACATGAGGCCCATTGTTAGCTCAGCGGTGGCAACAGTGTTGCCGCCGGGGGTGTTCATCACCACAACGCCCTTAGCGGTGGCCGCATCCAGATCGATGTTATCAACCCCTACACCGGCCCGCACAATCACCTTTAGCTGTTGGGCATAGCTCAACAACTCGGCATCAACGGTTGTGCCGCTTCGTACGATAAGCGCATCCGCATCGGCAATGGCGACTTTTACCTCATCGCGCTTCATTTGGCCGGGTGCAGTATAAGTTAAGCTATCTGCTTGGGCCAACAAGGCCAGCCCATTTTTATGCAAATTATCAGGAACTAAAACTTGTGGCATTGATTCCCCCTACCGTTGGGTCAGATAGTCTTCCATAGCAGCCAATAAAACATCAAGGTGTTCGGGCATACAATCGCCCATGTGTGCAATGCGGATGGTCTTGTCTTTGATTTTGCCATAGCCATTGGCTACTTCCATGCCGCGTGTTTTTAAGAAAGCATTGAGGTCTTTAATGTCTAGTTCTAGTGTGTTTTCCAGCACTGTCAATGTGGGCGATTCAAAGCCAGCTTGTGGGAATATTTTAAAGCCATGGGCCAAACCCCATTCGCGGGTGCGCTGGGCCATTTGTTGGTGGCGGGCTTCGCGCGCCTCTAGGCCTTCGGCCAAAATATCATCCAGTTGCTTGTCGGCAGCAAACATCAGTGAAATGGGCGGTGTGGCCGGCGTATTGTTCTTTTGATAGGATTTTTCCATTTCTAGCAAATCAAAATAATAGCCACGATAGGGTACTTCGGCAGCCCGTGCCAACACTGCTTCAGAAATTGTGCCAAAGGCCATGCCGGGTGGTAGTGCAAAGGCTTTTTGGGTGCTAGTCAGGCACAAATCAATACCCCATTCATCCACATGCAAAGGCGCACCCACATACGCGCTTACGGTGTCCACTAAGAACAAAGTATCGGGATAATTCTCCATCACCTCGGCATATTGCGACACAGGATTTAACACGCCGGTGCTGGTCTCGTTATAAACACAAGCCACCGCGTCATAAGTTTCTTTAGCAAGCGCATCGGCCAACATATCAGCAGTAATGGCTTGGCCATAATCCACTTCCAGCACATCTACTTGCTTGCCATTTACCTTGCTGGTGTAGGACCAGCGTTCGCTAAAAGCGCCACACACCAAATGCAAAATCTTCTTATCGTCGCGCACCACATTGCGCGAGGCGGCTTCCCATATCCCTGTACCAGATGATGTGAAAATATAGACGCGGTTTTCGGTGCGGAAAGATTGCTTCAATTTGGGTTGGATGCGTGCGAATAAATCGGCAAACGCCTTCGAGCGATGTCCAATCATCCATTCGGTTTGTGCTTCCAAAATTTCTTGGCGTACTTCAACCGGGCCGGGAATAAACAAACGGACATGATCAATTTTTACGTTTTCAGACATCTGGGTTACTCCTCTTTACTAAGTTTTATGATGACGCTTGCTGGCTAAGGACTTCTTTTAGGGCTTTGATGGGGGCAATGATGGCCGGATCAACTTGATACGCCATCGCCAGATAAAAGCTCAGGTAATCGCCAAATAAGACGGCGTGCAACACTTGCTCCAATAATGTATCGCCTTGTGGCGTAAAGCTGTCTACCCACATCCCCGCATACATCAATTGTTCTGATGTGAGTTGATTGCGAAGCTGTACACGAGGATGATCATAGCTAGAGGTGATGAATAGCGCCGCCAACTTTGAGATTAGTTTTTCAGGCTGCTCGACACCTACTACAGCATTATGATTCATTTCGGGCATGGCTTCATACGATACCCATGTGTTGCTGTTTTCATTGACTTGGGTTTTCCAGCGCTTGGCCACAATCTCAAACACCCCACTTCCAATAAATACAGGCAAGCGATCCATAAATTGGCCCGCAAGACGCTTAGCCAAGTTTTGGGCAATGGGAGAGTCGGCTTGATAGTGGGTTTGGCTCTTTTTAAGATGGGCCACTGCATTAGGATATTCGGTTTTTAAATAAGGAGCCCAACTGGACCGCCATGCCAGCCCCAACAGCAACCCCAACGACCACCCCAATGCCGCACGAGGATGACCAATTTCATCCGGAAATAACCACGCGGTTTGTTGGTGGTTGGCTAAATGCTGGGCCAGCTTACCGCCAGTGGTTATACCCATTACATGAACCCCGCGTGTGTTGGCTTGCTCATAAGCAGCTAGTGTTTCTTCGGTGTTGCCCGAAAAGCTCGATGCTATGAACAAGGTGTTGGGGCCTTTTACCCATGCTGGTAGCGTATACCCCCGTACTGTGGTGATTGAAACGGTGGCACTATTGGCGATTAAGCCAGCCAACAGATCGCCACCAATGGCCGACCCCCCCATGCCACTAATGACAACTTGGTGAATGGCGCTTAGATCGGGCAGGGGTTGAATTTGGGCATGTTGCCACGCCCGCTCAAATTGAGAGGGTAAATCGTCAATATGCCCCAACATATTGTCGCTGTCGAGGGCTTGTAATGCCGAACGATCATCTAAATTAATCATTTTATTTTCCCCATTTTGCAGCATTGTAGCATGATGCTAGCAGGCGCAATTCGGTCATTTTGTATAGAATTTCACAAAGCTATTTATAAAACACGCTTATTTTTAACGACATTTCACAAAAAAACCTAGCGAAATCGGCTAGGTTCATTTAGATCGTTATGCAAACAGTGGGTACACTGTTGCTATTGTGCATGGGCGACAGCCATCTGCACAAAATAGGCGTGCAGGCGGGTGTCGTCTGTTAGTTCAGGGTGAAAAGCAGTGGCCAACAGGTGGCCTTGTCGCACTGCCACAATGCCGCCGTCGCTTAACTGGCCCAACACTTGCACACCCGCAGCTTCGTCTACTGCGGTTACCAATGGCGCACGGATAAATACCGCATGAAGTGGCCCACCGTTTAGGCCCTTAATGTCTAATGTGGTCTCAAAACTGTTGATTTGACGGCCAAAAGCATTGCGATTGACGGAAATGTCCATCAGGCCCAACAGGGGTTGATCGCGTCCGATGTCTTTGGCCAAAAAGATCATACCCGCACAAGTTCCCCACACTGGTTTGTGCCGAGCAAAATCCCGTAAGGGTTCTACCAACTCATATTTGACGGCCAGCTTGCCAATGGTGGTGCTTTCGCCGCCGGGAATAATCAGCGCGTCAAGACTAATCAGGTCTTGGGGCAGTCGCACTTCTACGGCTTCTGCCCCCACAGCATTGAGCTTATGTTCATGCTCAATAAAAGCACCTTGTAATGCCAATACGCCAACTTTCATCGAAATCGGCTTTCTTATATTACCAGCCGCGCTGGGCGATACGGTCGGTTTCGGGCAGCGCGCTTACATTAATGCCAACCATTGGCTCGCCAAGTCCCTTGCTCACTTCGGCTAAAATGGCGGGGTCGTTAAAGTGGGTGGTGGCCTCGACAATGGCGCGGGCGCGTTTGGCGGGGTTGCCACTCTTAAAGATACCGCTGCCTACAAATACGCCATCTACGCCAATTTGCATCATTAAGGCCGCATCGGCGGGCGTAGCAATGCCACCTGCTGCAAAGTTGACCACTGGCAATTTACCAGTTTCGGCCACGTCGCGCACTAAATGATAAGGCGCACCAATATTTTTAGCAAAGGTCATCAATTCTTCGGCGGGCATATTTTGTAAGCGCCGAATCTCGCCCAAGACTGAGCGTGCATGGCGCACCGCTTCTACGACATCGCCTGTGCCGGCTTCGCCTTTGGTGCGGATCATAGCTGCGCCTTCACCAATACGGCGCAGGGCCTCGCCCAAGTTGCGGCAACCGCACACAAACGGCACTTTAAAGGCATGTTTGTTAATGTGATAGTCGTCATCGGCGGGAGTCAACACTTCGCTCTCATCAATGTAATCAACGCCAATGGCTTCTAAAATTTGCGCTTCCACAAAATGACCAATACGGGCCTTGGCCATGACCGGAATGGTGACAGCTTCCATAATTTTTACGATCATCTCAGGGTCAGACATACGGGCAACGCCGCCTTGGGCGCGGATGTCGGCAGGCACACGTTCCAGCGCCATCACAGCAACAGCGCCAGCATCTTCGGCAATTTTGGCTTGCTCGGCATTAACGACATCCATAATAACCCCACCCTTTAACATTTGAGCAAGGCCGCGCTTCACTGTATCGGTGCCGGTGTTGGCTCCGTTACCGTTATAACTGTGTTCGTTGCTAGCTGACATTTTTTCTGACTCCTGTAAAGTTCTTGTTAAACAAAGTAGGACAATTTCTTAGTGTCCATACTAGGGCTTATGTAGTGTGTTTTCTCGCTTGCGCCTTTATTATAGCCGAAGTAACCAGTGCGCCTATAGGACAATCCGAACAAGTTGGCTATGACAATCTGTTTTTAGCGTGTTAAATCTTCTTAAGCGTTTCCTTGCTAGGGATTTGCACAATCGTTATAATCCTAAGGCGTAGATCAACCCAAATGGGTTTGATTGATAACTGCTCTAGCTAAATTGAAAAGCTATGTAGCTGTCATAAACAAATTTTTAGAGGAGCTAAAAAACATAATGAAACGAACAACAAGTCGTTTGCTGGTTTTCGTAACATTGCTGACCTTAGTTGTCGGTGGGGTTGCACCTTCTTTTGCTTCTGATGCACCCATCACCACCCAATCCGAAGTGCGCCAAAGCGGGCTGCGGGTTGCGTTGGTAACAGACGTAGGGCGCGTGGACGATGGTAGCTTTAACCAAAGTGCATGGGCTGGGGTTTTGCGTGTTGAGGAAGAATTCGGCGCAGAAGTAGATTTTATTGAGACCGAAAACTCAACCGACTATGCCAGTAATATCGCTGAGTTTGCCGAAGATGGTTATGATATCATCGTAACGGTTGGTTTTGCCCTTGGCGAAGCGACGATTCAAGCCGCTGCCGCCTATCCAGATGTCTATTTCATCGGTATCGATCAATTTCAAGGCGAGTCAGTAGATAATGTCGTTGGCTTGGTCTTTGAAGAAGATAAGTCGGGCTTTTTGGCAGGTGTTTTGGCCGCTGGCCTTACTGAAACCGGCACAATTGCTGCGGTATTGGGCACCGACCAAGTGCCGCCAGTGGTAGCCTTTAACGAGGGCTATCGCTCTGGGGCAAACTGGGCTGCTGAAATATTGGGCAAAAACATCACCATCATTAGCACCTATCATCCCGGTGGCCTAGACATTGCCTTTACCGATCCGCAATGGGGCGCTTCAACCTCGCGCCAAGCACTCGATCAAGGTGCAGACGTGGTATTTGCGGCTGGTGGTCAAACGGGTAATGGTGGTCTGATTGAAGTGGCCGCTGCTGCCAGTGATGGCAACCCACCCTATTGCATTGGTGTAGACACCGACCAATGGCTAACTGTGCCAGAAGCACACCCCTGCTTGGTTTCTAGCGCCACCAAGATTATTGATGACGGCGTGTTTAATTTAGTACGCGACTATTTGGACGGCGTGACCTATAGCGGTAACTATTTTGGAACAGTGGGCTTGGCCGACTTCCATGATTTTGCTGACGCTATTCCTGCTGATGTTTTGACACTAATTGCTCGTGCTGAAAATGGCTTGCGTACCAGTGCTGTTTTGACCTGCTATGGCCTCGATCTAAGCGGACTTCGTGTCGGCTTGGTGACAGACGTAGGTCGCGTGGACGATGGTAGCTTTAATGAAAGCGCGTGGAATGGTTTGTTGACGGTAGGGCGTTGTGGGGCCGAAGTAGACTTTATCGAAACCCAAAACTCGACTGACTATGCCGATAACATCGCCGAGTTTGCTGAAGATGGCTATGACATTATTGTAACCGTTGGTTTTGCCCTTGCCGAAGCAACTGGTGTGGCGGCTGCGGCCTATCCTGATGTGCGCTTTGTTGGTGTTGATCAATTCCAAGGCGCAGTCGTTCCCGGCGTTACAGGCCTCATCTTCCCAGAAGACCAAGCGGGCTTCTTGGCAGGTGTGCTGGCCGCCAGCATTAGCGAGAGTGGTACAATTGCAGCTGTGTTGGGCACCGACCAAGTGCCGCCGGTGGTCTTCTTTAACGAGGGCTATCGTGCTGGTGCATTGTTTGTTAATCCCGACATCAACATCCTTAGTACCTATCACCCCGGTGGCTTAGATATCGCCTTCACCGACCCACAATGGGGCGCAACCACTTCACGTCAAGCCCTCGATCAGGGTGCAGATGTGGTGTTTGCGGCTGGTGGTCAAACGGGTAATGGCGGTTTGATTGAAGTAGCCGCCGCCGCCAGTGATGGCAACCCGCCCTACTGCATTGGCGTGGACACCGACCAATGGTTTACCGTGCCAGAAGCACACCCCTGCTTGATCACCAGCGCCACCAAGATCATTGATGGTGGTATCGCTGAATTGGTGCTGGCTTATGCCCGTGACACCATTGAAGATGGTAACTATGTGGGCTTGGTGGGCTTGGCCCCCTTCCACGACTTTGATGATGTTGTGCCCCAAGAACTACAAGACTTGCTAACCCAGATCGCTGTTGATCTAAGCGCTGGCGCACTCACCACAGGTGTCGGCGGCTAAATTTAGCCTTCACAGCTTTTGTTCTACCCTTAAAGCGGTGTTGGA
>CAZLPC010000174.1:0-6847 GCA_964561305.1 uncultured Anaerolineae bacterium | reverse complement strand
TAGATAGCACCGATACCCTAGAGCTAGGCACGGCCGTGCTGCTAAATAGTAGCACAGAGACCTATTTGCTAGAGCGTCGTTTACGCATCAATATCCTTAATCCGGTAACCTATGTCACCACCGAAACGGTAACATTGCCCGCCGGAGTGGGCAGCACTGTTGAAGCCCCTATCGAAGCCAGCAGCGATTTTCCGGGTAGATTAGGCAATATTGCCCGCGAGTACATCTCTGAAGTAGACGGCGAGCTTGCCGAACAAGTAACCGTCGTCAATGAGAGTTCGCTATCCAACGGACTAGACGGTGCTTTTGATTTCATCGGGCTGAAAAACTATAGCACCCTGTTGCTCGATGACGGCATCCGTCGGCAAGATTTTTTTACAGCACTCAAAAATACCAGCTATTTTGTATTGGGGGTTGTGCCTACGCAAACCATTTTAGCGCTGGTGCTGGCAGTGATCCTCAATCAATCGTTTTTGCGTGGGCGTGGCTTCTTTAGAACAGCGTTTTACTTCCCGTCTATCACCTCATCGGTCGTCATTTCGATCATTTTTATGTGGATGTTCACCCGTAGCGGTTTGGTCAATACACTTTTTGGGTTTGATCTTAACTGGCTAAACGATAGCCGGGGCGTGTTTCATAACATACTTGGCTCAGTTGGCATTACACGCAGCGATTTAGGCAGTTGGGCCGATACTGAAATTGCAGGGCTAACCGTGTGGAGTTGGATCAGCGGCCCCAGCGTTACCCTCTCAACCATCATGATCCTAAACACATGGACAACCATCGGCACAATGATGATCATCTATTTGGCGGCCTTACAAGGCATACCCGGCCAAGTGTTAGAAGCTGCCCAAGTGGATGGGGCCAATCGCTGGCAAATTTTCCGCCATATTACGGTGCCTTTGGTTGCGCCAACCACCTACTTTGTGGTGACACTGGGTCTGATTGGCACGTTTCAAGTGTTTGACCAAGTGTATGTGATTTCGAGCGGTGGGCCAGCCAAAACAACCCTGACCATTGCTTATATTGTCTATCAAAACGGCTTCAACAACTCACAAATGGGATTAGCCTCTGCTACTGCGCTCATCTTATTTGTCATTATCTTTGCTATCACCACCCTTCAACGTCGTATCACGCCAGAAACGGCTGCTGAATAGGAGTATTGAACATGACTGATATAACACCTAACCTATCTGCCCCTGTTCCGACCACAGCCGACTCGGCGCGAAGCAAGGCACTACGACGCATCTTGACGATAATGGCGTATAGCATTTTGATTATGTTTGCCTTGGTAGAAACCGTGCCATTTGTGCTGACAATCGCCAATTCGTTTAAATGTTTCCCCGCTACACGCCAAGCCTCTGAAGCATTTGTTCCCGATTCAATTGGTTTTGGCGAGTGTGCCAGTGCTGAGGGTATCCCCTATTCAGTGGATCAAGTGGCCAGTGGCCTAACGTTTCAACCTACCCTAGAAGGCTATGAGGGCATTTTAGAATTTGCCTTCGAGCGTTGGTTCCTTAATTCCATCATTTATGCTGTTTCGATCACCTTTCTACGGGTGGTACTAGACTCGTTGGCGGGGTATGCGTTGGCACGGCTGGATTTTCCGGCCAAACGCCTGATGTTTTTTGTAATTTTGGGTACAATGATGATTCCGGGAATTGTGTTGCTTATTCCACGCTTTTTAATCTTAAAGCAGCTTGGATTGTTGAATACATACGAAGGCTTCATTTTCTCGTTAGGAGCCGATGCTTTTGGTGTTTTCTTGATGAAACAATTCTTCGAATCTATTCCAGATGAAATTGAAGAAGCCGCGATGGTAGACGGCGCAAACCGTTTTACGATCTTCTGGCGTATTGTGTTGCCAATGGCAACACCAGCCCTTACGGCACTGGTTATCTTCAGTTTTCAAGGTACATGGAATAACTTTATGGATGCGTTGATCATCATCAACGGCGATTCAAATCTGTGGAATTTGCCGTTAGGCTTGGCTAATCTACGTGGGCCATTTGGTGATACGCTAGAGTGGAACATCTTCTTGGCGGGCGCGGTTTTCACAACCCTACCCATTGCCCTGTTGTTCTTCTTCTTTCAACGTTTCTTTATTGAGGGCATTAGTTATAGTGGGCTAAAGGGCTAAAAAAGTGGGCGCAGCGGTGCGGGTTTTGTGGCAGGCTCTACGCGATCTCAATATGAGAGGGTATGGCTATATATGGTCGAACCTGATGTTTGTGGGGCTGTGCATACCCGTCATCACTGCGCCCGGCGCATTTAGCGCCTTAATGTATAGTGGCTATGTGGGCCACGCCAAAACCTATGAGGGCGAACTAGAGGCCTTTTGGGATGCTTTTCGGCAGCATTGGCGGCGGGCCTTGGTATGGGCATTAGGGCATGGGCTGTTTGCTATCGTTCATCTTACCAATGTTTTTTTCTATGCAGGTGGGACAGAAAGCCTTAGCACTATCGTCCTTCGCACATTGTGGACGCTAATCACGGTGGTTTGGGTGGGAGCAATCTTCTATACATGGCCCATCTATTATGCCATGCAAAAACCGTCCATGATGGGAGCAACCCGCAACGCTGTGATTATGGTGCTGCAAAACCCCTTGTTCACCATGACCTTACTATTTGCCATGTTTTTGCTGTCGTTGATCAGCACGGTGTTTATTGTCACATGGGTTTTGCTGACATGGGGGCTGTTTTCGTCAATTAGCAATGCAGCTGTGCTCAATCGGTTGCAGCCACACCAAGAAAACGCCCCTGCACCATCTGACACTATTGGGCACTAACCCGCGAGGCAGCCAATTGCTCTACTTGGGCTAGGGTAATGTCGTGTAGGCCATTGCAAACATGATGAGCATGGCCCACTCGTTCGGCGGGCCCAATCCCCACACATACCATACCGGCACTAAGCGCAGCTTCTACGCCTGCTTCGGCATCTTCAAAGACGATGCACTGCTCGGCTGGCACATCCAATCCACCCGCCACCCACAAAAATAAATCAACCGCAGGCTTGGTATTCACCACTGCATGGCCGTCGCCCAAAACATGAAACAAGTGGGCTATTTGTAGGCGCTCGATCACGGCCTTGGCGTTACGGCTAGCCGAAGCAAGCCCAATGCGATATCCCAAATCGTGGGCAGTTTGTAAAAATTCGCCTACGCCGTGCAATATGTCGTCAGGGGTAATGTGTTCTAGGTAAACGAGATAATAGTTGTTTTTGCGTTCCATCCATAGTTGGGCCGTTTTTTCATCCACTTCTTGCCCTTTTAGCAACCGACGCAGGCTCTCGCGGCGCGAGACCCCCCGCAAGGCTTCGTTATCATGGCGATCAAAAGGCAACCCCTCCTCATCGGCAAGTTTTTTCCAAGCCAAAAAATGGTATTCGGCAGTGTCTATGATTACCCCATCCAAATCAAAGATCAGCCCGACAGTGCTTGACATGAGTGGTGTCCTTTCTCATGAGATAAAATACTAAGTTAAACGTTTAAACAACATACCAAATCTATTGAAAAAGCACAACACCAACACACTTCAATTGCTTCAAAAAATTAATGTTTCTGTAAAAAAACGATGTTTTATTGTTTTCCAAATCGTTTTGGATTATGATATGTTTTGTACCGAAACGATTTGGACTTATTAAATAAAGTTTTGGGCGAAAAATATCATTATGGCTGTTACCTTAAAAGATATTGCTGAAACAAGTGGGTACTCTATCACCACAGTCTCTAGGGCATTGGCAGGCTATGCAGATGTCAATGAAAAAACACGCGCCCATATCATGACCATTGCCGATCAACTCGGCTATCAACCCAACCACATCGCCCGCCAACTTCGTAGCCAAAAAACCCGCACCATTGGCCTCATTCTGCCTGAAGAAACCTACACCGCCACCGATGAGTTTTTTAGCTTATTTATGATGGGGGTGGGCCATGCCGCCGCCCTGCATCACTATGATTTGTTATTAAGCGTACAAGCGCGTGGCGAAGATGAAATTGTGGCCTATCAGCGCATGGTAGGCGGCAATCGGGTAGATGGCATGGTCATTGCCCGCACCAAACACTACGACAAGCGCGTGGCCTATTTACAAAGCAGCCAAGCGCCATTTGTGGTTTTTGGTCGGTTGGCCGCCGATCATCCACACGACTTTCCATATATTGATGTGGATAGCACCTTTGGCATTCAATTAGGTGTTGAGCATTTGGTAGCCCTAGGCCACCAAAATATTGGACTCATCCTCCCGCCACGCGATGTTGTCTATACCGATTATCGGTTGCAGGGTTATCGGGATGGCATTGCCGCCGCCGGCCTACACTTTTGTGCCGATTATGTCGTAATGGGCGATCTTAAAGCCGAAAGCGGCTATACCCTAACCCACCATCTATTAGATGAACATCCGCATCTAACAGCTATCATGGCCTGCAACGATCACATGGCACTGGGCAGCATGAAGGCCGTCCAAGAGCGCGGCTTACAAGTGGGTACCGATATTTCAATTATCGGCTATGACGATATTCTTGCATCGGCCCACGCCAACCCACCCTTGACCACTATCCGCCAGCCTATTTTTGAAATTGGCGAGCGCGTGGTGCATTTATTGATTCAGCAACTCGACCATTCATCGGGTTCTGAAAAATCGCAATCCCTGATCGAACCCATTTTGGTCGTTCGAGAATCTACTGGCCCCTGTATACATCAATAGAGAGGAATGCTGCCCGACAATAAAACCCTTAACTTAAACATCAAAAAAATGCGTACTGGTCGTAAAATAAGGAGAAAATCATGAAAAAGTTTCGCGCTTTATTGGCACTCGCCCTTGTATTATCGTTTATGGGTGGCGTTGCAGCCCAAGCCCAAGAGGGCCAAGTCACCTTTTTGTCTACCCAATTCAATACCGTAGATGAAGCCGAAAAAGCAGCCGTTATTGTAGAAAATTGGGAAGGCGGCGAGGGGTCGTTTGTGGGCACTGAAGAAGGCCCCATGATTGAACTGCTAACTGCCGAAGCAGCAACTGGTTCTGGTACAGTAGACTTGCTTGGGGCGCTACACGGAACCTACCCCACGCTGGCCCAACAAGACTTGTTGTTTGACCTAACCCCGCTATTGGAAGAACTTTTGCTGGACTATGAAATTCCATCTGCTTATGTCGAACTAGGCAAGATGGGTTCAGAAAACTATCAATACTACATTCCGTGGATGCAAGCCACATTCCACATGGCCGCTCACGTTGACTCACTACAATACTTGCCCGAAGATGCTGATATTAATGCGCTAACATGGGCAGAACTAGCCGAGTGGGGTCAAAATATGCTTGATGCCACTGGTCAACGCCAAATTGGTTTTCCTGTGGATGGCTTAATGAACCGCTTCTTGCAAGGCTATCTCTATCCCTCGTTTACAGGTGGTATGGTGACTGGCTTCCGGTCGGCAGAAGCTGTCGACATGTGGGAATTCTTCCGCGATGTGTTGTGGCCCGTTGTAAACGAGCAATCCATCACCTACGCCTTTATGCAAGAACCGCTACTGTCGGGTGAAGTATTGGTGGCCTTCGATCACACCGCCCGTCTCCGTAATGCCTTCGAGCAAGAACCCGATAATTTTGTGGCATTCCCCGCCCCCGCCGGCCCTGCCGGACGTGGTTATATGCCCGTTATTGCTGGCTTGGCCATTCCCTTCACTGCTCCCAATCCTGATGGCGCAGAAGCCTTGTTAAGCTATATGCTAACCCAAGAAGTTCAAGGTCAAGTTTTGGTTGAACTCGGCTTCTTCCCAGTAGTGGCAGGTGTTGATACCAGCGAAATGCCCGAATTTGTTCAATTGCAAGGCGCTGCTGTGTCGGCCCAAGCCAACTCTGCCGATGCGTTGCCTGCCCTGTTGCCCGTTGGTTTAGGTGCGCGTGGCGGCGAAATTAACGAAATCTATCGTAACGCTCTCGTCCGTATCGTATTTGAAAGCGAAGACATTCAAACGGTGCTAGATGAAGAAGGCGCTGCGCTTCAAACCTTGTTAGACGAAACTGGCGCCGCTTGCTGGGCCCCCGATGCACCCAGTGATGGTCCTTGCCAAGTCGAATAATCAGTTGCAACGCATCCGCATAGCAAGTAACTGATCCAAACGGGGGAAAGCAGTGCTTTCCCCCACTCAAATTATAAAGGGGGTAATTATGCAGAAAAAATCTGACCCATTTAATTTCTATAAAGTCCGTGCCCAAATTATTCCTTACGTGTTGATTTTTCCATCTTTGTTTTACTTGTTTCTGTTCTTTGGCTTGCCGATGATTAACGCCGTTGGCCTCTCGGTGCGCCGCGAAAGTGAAATCTTAGAGGTATTGGCACAACCCGACCCCGACAGCGAAATCGTGGGGCGCATCACCATCGGCAGCACCATCACCATAACCGACTATGACCTTGAATTTCGGGCGCTACAACAAGACCGCAGCGAAGATGTCTATTGGTATGCTATTGCTGGCATTGCTGAAGATGGAGAGCGCATAGCAGGCTGGGCTGTCGAAGAAAATCTTGACGAATGTTGTCGCCCACGCGCCACCCGCGACGGCCGAATTTTACAAGCAGCAATTGAAGACACAACCTTGCCCCTTTATGCCGAGCCAACATTTGATGCAGCTATAGTTGGCACAATTGACATCACCAGTAGCCGCATCCAAAACGAGCGCCTTAAAGATGTCGTCATTTGGGAAACCAACGTTGAAGACGACAGCGACGCTTTTACATGGTTTCTTATCAGCGATGACCGTGTGCGTACCAGCAGCATCGGATGGGTTCCTTCAGAATACATTCGCCCTTTTAATGACGCTATCCGCATTGTGCCAGAAGATTTTGCCATTGAC
>CAZLPC010000173.1:5652-6888 GCA_964561305.1 uncultured Anaerolineae bacterium | reverse complement strand
TCTTCGCGTTTCAGGGTGGGAAGTGTGCCAGTTAGCACAAAAGTCATACCTTCTAGGCGGTTGCTGGTGGCTTGAGCGGCTTGTTCTTCCACCCGCAAGCCAGCGGCTTTCAGCTTGGCAATCAAGTTTTGGTTACGAGGTTGGGCAAACCATTCTACAATACCTTGCGCCAAAATAGGCCCCAAACCTTCAATTTGCTCTAGGTCGGCTTGGGTAGTAGCAGCAATGGCATCTAGGGTGTGGAAATGGCCTACGAGTAGTTCTGCGATGGTGCTGCCCACACCCCGAATGCCCAACGCACCTACCAAGCGCGGCAAAGGCCGGTTTTTAGCGGCTTGAATGCTGTTGAGCAGATTTTCGATCTTCTTTTCAGCAAAGCCTTCTAGCCCCGCTAACTGATCGGCGGTGAGGTGAAATAGGTCGGCTTCGTCATTAATCAAGCCTTGCTCTAGCAATTGGCGCACCCCGCGCTCGCCCAAGCCCACAATATCCAATGCCCCCCGCGACACAAAATATTCAACATTACGGGCGATGCGCTCTGGGCAGGCAGGATTGGTGCAATAATAGGCCACTTCGCCCTCAAGCCGCCCAATAAGTGAATTACAAACGGGGCAACGGTCGGGTGGTAAAATGGGACGCTCATCACCTGTTCGCGCCGCAATAACGGGCCCCACCACATACGGAATCACATCACCCGACCGTTTCACGATGACGCGATCCCCAATGCGAATATCCTTCTCGGCGATGAGATCATAGTTGTGTAAACTGGCTTGTTTTACGGTTACGCCGCTTAAAAATACAGGCTCTAAGATGGCGGTGGGCGTGATAACGCCAGTGCGTCCCACATTAGCCGTTACATCTAGCAGGGTGGTGGTGGCCTCTTGAGAGGGAAACTTGAAGGCGATTGCGCCGCGAGGGTCTTTGCCCACGATGCCAAGCTCATCAAAAACCGCATGAGAATCTACCTTAATCACCAAGCCATCAATTTCAAAAGGTAAGCCATCGCGGTCGAAGCCTTTTAAATAGGCTATCATTGCTTCAAAATCATCAAAACGCTGCACTTGATTCGATAAAAAGAAGCCGCTATTGTGCAAAAACCGCAGTGTTTCCCATTGGGTAGGCGGAATAGCGGCACCCTCAGCCGCCACAATCGCATATACAAACGCTGTCAGTGGGCGTTCGGCAGTAATGCGCGAGTCTTTTTGCTTGAGCGTGCCCGATGCCGTGTTGCGGGCA
>CAZLPC010000173.1:0-5642 GCA_964561305.1 uncultured Anaerolineae bacterium | reverse complement strand
CGGCAAGCCCGCCTCGACTTGGCGCTGATTGAGGGTTTCAAAGTCTGGCTTTAAAAACAACACCTCACCCCGCACCACTAAATAGGGTGGTGGTGTGGGGCCGTCCGGCTGCACAGGGATGCGAAGCGGAATTGTCTTCACAGTACGGATGTTAGCCGTTACATCATCCCCCAGTTCGCCGTTGCCGCGTGTAGCGGCCCGCACCAAGACACCATTTTGGTAGGTTAAAACAATCGTTAAGCCATCAAACTTTGGCTCGACCACATAGCTCAATTCGGTATCGGGCGTAAGTAATTTAACAATACGCTCGCGCCATGCATAAACCTCATCAATAGCTAGGGCATTGCCTAAGCTGAGGATGGGTGCAGGGTGTGGCACTTTGGGCAAGTCGCTTGCGGCATCACTCCCCACGCGCTGGGTGGGCGAGTCGGGCGTAATGAGGTCGGGATGTGCCTGCTCAATTGTCTTAAGTTCGCGCACTAGTGCATCAAACTCGCCATCAGTTATGATGGGGCTACCCAACACAAAATAGCGATGGTTGTGGCCATGAATTTGCTGGCGCAGCATGGCAGCGCGGGTGGCTAAATCACTTGTCATGATGCTATAGACCTTTTATTCAACCGTAATTTCGGCCAAAAATTGGCGGGCAGCCCATCCGGTACGAGTGGGGACATCCACACCTACCACTTCGCACCATTCAATAACGCTACCATCCACACCGCTGCTGGTTTCAGGGCCGCCCACAATCCGAAATTGTTCACCATCGCGCACCACTGCTTCGATGTTATCGCCTTGGCGCGGCACAGAGCGCAACGACAGCCCAACATCGCCCGTACCCACCACTTGCACCAAGCCATTAAACGGACAACCAGAGCTAACGCCCGGTAATAAGGTTCGGGTGGGTTCGGCGGTGGGCGCACCTGTGGGGTCAACAACTTGATTGGTAGGCACACCACCGGGCGTAAAGGTGAGAATGACGACATTAGAAGGTAAATCGCCGCTACTAGTATCAAACACAGGGCGCAGGGTTGGCTCGTTTTGATTGGTCACAATCACTACTTGGGCGGGTTGGTCGCCCAATGTGTCGCCACCCATGCTCAACACAAAAAACAAAAAGCCAAATGATACCGCTCCTGCAATCAAAATTAATATCACCAACGACCACCATGGCAGATACAATCCGCTTTCGCTTTTGGTGAGGCGTGGGCGACGGCCACGCCGGGCCGTGGCAGGGGTAGTGCTTGGCGGGGGCGGGGGTGATGCCGGGGCCCGGCGTGGCTGGTCAGACAAGCGCGACACTGGACGTTGGCGCGGCTGCTCGGTGGTAAGGGGGGTGGGCGGCGGCGGATTCATTGGGCGCGGCTGATCGTCATAGCCACGACGCGGTAGTTCGCGGGGGGGGCGCTTGGATGATGTGGTGCGCCCCGCCGAGGTAGTGTCATTAGAACCTGAATTTTGGGTGGTTTGCTCGTCGCTCATGTCAATTACTTAAGGTGTTTTTTCGGATTCATTGCGGTCAGATAGCCACTTTAAAAACTGTGGTGTATCCCATGTATTGATCACTGACTCAGGACGAATCCAACCACGGCGGGCATTTGTTACGCCAAAGTGCATTACATCTAGTTGATCAATATCGTGGGCATCGGTGTTGATCGCTAGCCAAACCCCTAATTCTTGGGCGCGGCGGGCGTGGGCTTCGTCTAAATCTAAGCGGCGCGGATTGGCATTAATTTCTAGCACGGTGTGGTGCTGTGCTGCTGCTGCCAATATTGCATCCATATCTAAATCGGACTCATCACGTTCAGGGATCAAGCGTCCGCGTGGGTGGCCGATCATGTCTACATGTGGGTTTTGGATGGCATTTAGTACCCGTTGGGTGATCTGGGCGCGTTCTTGCCGTAGCGCAACATGCACTGACGCAATTACAAAGTCGAGTTGGGCTAAAATATCATCTGGAAAATCAAGCGTGCCATCGGCCTTAATATCCATTTCTGTGCCGTGTAACACCCGAAAATCATCGCCCATTTGTGCATCTACTTCGCGCACGGCTTGTTGCTGCTCTAGCAGGCGCTCAATGCTCAGGCCGTTGGCAATGCCCAAACTGCGCGAATGATCAGTGATGACGATATGCTTTAGGCCGCGGGCTTTGGCGGCGGCGGCCATTTCGGCTATCGAAGATTTGCCATCGCTCCATGTCGTGTGCATGTGTAGATCGCCCTGAATATCAGAAAGCGCAATTAGAGTTGGTAGCTGGCCGTGTTGGGCGGCCTCAATTTCGCCGCGATCTTCGCGTATGTGGGGCGGAATCCAATGTAGTCCCAACATTTCATAAACAGCTTCTTCGGTGTCGCACAAAATTTCTATGTTGCTGCCGTCTGTACGTGTGAAAGCATGTTCGTTTAGCGAAAAACCTTGCTTAAGTGCCAACTCGCGCAGCCGAATGTTGTGGGCTTGAGAACCAGTGAAATAAGAAAGGGCTGTGCCATAACGTGCTGGCGGCAACACGCGCAAATCGGCTTGCAGGCCTTGCACTAATTCTATCGAGCTTTTGGTGGGGCCGTGCCCCAATACCCGCGCCACATCAGGCCGATTAACGAATGCGTCCATAATAGGCCCAGCATCTTCACCCGCCACCAAAATATCAACATCGCCAATAGTGGACCGCCCGCGCCGCAAACTCCCCGCCACATCACCTTTTACCACTTGTGGCAATTGCAGTAAATCATTCAAGATACCCAGCGCCAAGGGCAAGGCAATACCAATCGAGATTCGGTCGGTGCGGTTGGCTAGGGCGGCAATGCCCTCTAAGATTTTCTGTTCGCTTTTCTTGCCCATGCCGCTTAACGATTGCAACTGGCCAGCGTCGGCAGCCGTTTTAAGTTGTTCAAGTGTGGTAATGCCCAACTCATCCCAAAACAACTTTACCTTTTTGGGGCCAACACCATTGACTTGTAACAGATCGGCGAGAGAAGCAGGGACTTCAGCGGTTAGTTGCGTTAAAAAAGGCATGTCGCCCGTGGTCAGCAATTCTTCTATTTTGGTGGCAATGGCATCACCAACATCGGGCAAATCGGTCAAGCGCGCTTCGGTTTGAATCGCATGAAGATCACGCGGCAAATCGCGGATGGTTTCGGCGGCATTTCGGTAACTGTTTACCCGAAACACGTTTTCGCCTTTTATTTGCAATAAATCTGCGATGAGGTCAAATTTTGCTGCGATTTCGCGGTTGGTTAAACGCGCCACACAACACGTCCTTTCGGCCAAATGTTCCATAGCGCATTATAGCACAGCCGTACATTTTTGGGGCAAACGCCCTGCTATCTTTGAAACAGATAGCAGGCGCTGAAAAACCGTTAGTTGAAAGCACCCACAGCACTGTCAACATCGGCATGAATGTTGAAGAATTTGTCGAAACCAATAATCTGAAAAACGCGCTCGACCTTTGAACTTAGCGCGACCAATTTTAGATCGCCATTATGGTCGCGGCTTTGTGTCAACACATCGGCAAGGGTGCGTAGACCTGCACTGTTTAGATAACGCACGCCCGACATATCCAAAATCATCTTATAGTGGCCTTCGGTTAAGGCAGTTTGCAAGGCTAGTTCAAGGTCTAGTGCGCCTTCACTGTCTACACGACCGTCTAAAGCCAACACGAGAATACCGTTCTTTTCATGCGATGTAATATTCATCAGCGCCACTCCTTTGCCTATTTGAATACAATGCCGATTATAGACCCACCAGCGCAATCTCCCCACTGATGTTCATCCACAATCGGCATGATAAATGACTGTGGCTGTGTTTAGCGCGATACTAAGCGTGTGTCTACTTCAGTTTGGCCCATCAACTGACCATCGCGCACTTCTTCGACACGCGGCACTTGCCCCGCAAGGTCTTTGTCGTGCGTTACCATCACAATGGTTTTGCCTTGCGACACCAGTTCTTCAAACAAAGCAAACACCAAGCCCGCCGAGAGCGTATCGAGATTACCAGTTGGCTCATCGCCCACAATCACTTTGGGATCGTTAGCGAGGGCGCGGGCGATAGCGGCGCGTTGTTGCTGTCCACCTGAAATTTGGCTGGGGTATTTGTTGGCCACATCAGGAATATTAACTAGATCGAGCAGTTCGCGGGCGCGTTCTTCGCGCTTACCCGGATAGGTGCCACAATAGTGCATGGGCAACATCACATTTTCGAGAACCGTAATGGTGGGCAACAATTGGAAAAATTGAAACACCACACCCACATTGCGCCCACGCCACTTGGCAACGGCATTTTCGTTCATATTGGTAAGGCGTTGGCCGGCCACGAATACCTCGCCACTGGTGGGGCGGTCTATGCCAGTGATCATATTGATGAGGGTGCTTTTGCCGCTACCCGAGGGGCCGACAATGGCCACAAACTCGCCTGCGCCCACTTCAAAATTAACACCCTTAAGCACTTTTAGCGGGCCAGCTTTGGTTTTATAGATTTTCTCGACGTTCTCAAGCGAAATTACAGGTTTTTCAGCCATGTTGTGGTTTCTCTCCCTATGGGCTATTCTGCGTGATAAGCTTTGTGTTCGCCAGTTGCCAATTTTTCACGCAAGGTACGCAATTCTTCGGTGCGACGTGCGGCGGCGGCTTGCAAGTTGGTCTTGTTCACCGAGCCATCTACCAATTCCAATAATTGCGGAATGGTCTGCACCAACTCGCGGTCGTGGGTAACAATCAAAATGGTGGAGCCTTCGCTGGCTAACTCGCGGAAGATGTTAAAAACATTGGTGGCGCTCATGCGGTCAAGGTTGCCGGTTGGCTCGTCACCCACAATCAAGGGCGGGTTGTTGGCCAGTGCCCGGGCAATGGCTACCCGTTGCTGTTGGCCACCCGATAGCATATCGGGCGTTTTGTTGGCTTGGTCTACAATGCCAAAGCGATCCAACAAGTCAAGCGCACGTTTGCGTCGTTCACTGGGTTTCCACACATTGGCAAAGTCCATTGGGGCCATCACATTTTCCACAACGGTCAGAGTCGGCAATAGTTGGAAGAATTGGAAGATGATGCCCACATTGCGGGCCCGCCATTTAGTAAGGGCGCTTTGGCGCTCTTTGGTGATGTTTTTGTCGCCCACCGAGACTTCACCAGTGGTGGGTGTGTCTACGCCAGTTAACATATTAAGAAATGTGGTTTTGCCACTGCCAGACGGGCCCAACAAGGCTACAAAATCGCCTTGATTGATCTGAATATCAATCCCACGTAGCACATTAAGGGGGCCGGCAGGTGTTTCATAGGTTTTGACAAGATTTCTGCATTCGATGAAGGTCACGTCACACTTGCTTCCTGTTTATCACTGGAATCTTCACTCTATATTACGTGATAAAATACACAAAGTTGCATAATATTGGACATTTTCGCTAACTCTCATTTGCTCTTAGCGCATGAAAAAGCAATTTTAAGCATTTTTTGACGCTTGTTACCCCCAGATTTTAGGGGGTTGGTTTCTTTCTATTGCTTTAGGAAGTTGCACGAAAAATAAGATTTCACTACAGTAGTGAAGGTGTATGATATTGGCATAATCACAAATGGTTCATAAAAATTATGGGACTGTTGCAAGTTATCTTTGAAATGGCATTTTGGGCAGTTATTGCGGCCTTTGTCTCTCAAGTA
>CAZLPC010000172.1:0-6900 GCA_964561305.1 uncultured Anaerolineae bacterium | reverse complement strand
CGGGCCAGATGGTAAGCGCCAGCTACGCCGCGCCCATACCCAAGAAAAAGACCAATCTTATGTGTTAAGTGTGCTCAATCAAGAAAAACTAAGCCATGCCATGTTTCCTATCGGGGACTATACCAAGCCTCATGTGCGCGAACTAGCGGCCAAGTTTGGCTTGCCTGTTGCATCAAAAGGCGATTCGCAAGATTTGTGTTTCTTGGGGGATGGGGATTATCGGCGCTTCTTGCGTGAACATGGCCCCGATGATATGTTTGCGTCCGGTCCCATCTTGCTTACCGATGGCACACCCATCGGCGAACACGAGGGCCTGCCTAACTATACCATTGGCCAGCGTAAGGGCTTGGGCATTGCTTATAGCAAGCCGCTTTATGTGCTGAAACTAGATACCAATCGTAACGCCCTTATTGTTGGCACACGCGAGCAACTGGGACAAGACGAACTTACCACTGGCGTTTTCAACTGGATCAGTAGCGAAGTGCCTGCTGCCCCTTTTGAAGCAGAGGTGAAAATTCGCTATAAGTCAAAGGCTTACGAGGGCATTGTGACCCCCCTAGCCGATGGGCGTGTGCATGTAAAATTCAACGACCCCCTGCGCGACATTACGCCGGGACAAGGGGCCGTCATCTATCAAGATGATCTATGTTTAGGCAGCGGGGTGATCGAGCGCCAATTTATCCCAACACTGGTCTAGTCGCCACCTAAGGCGCGGCGCACATCTTCGCGCCACAACATCATGATCACTGTGCCAATCACAATATAGGGGCCATAAGGAAGCGGCGTAAACAAAGCATATTTATCGGATGTGAACATACGCCCAATAATAAACAACACTGCACCCAAAGCCCCTATAAATACCGTAATCAGCAAGGCAAAAATTAGAGCTTGCCAGCCAATCATCAATCCACACAATGTCGCCAGCATTACGTCACCAAAGCCAAATGCCACTTCTTCTAATTCTTGGCCGCGGGCAGCGCCCACCAAACTCGAAAAAATGCCTCCACCCCAATACATCATTAAAAATATGCCCAGTCCTAAGGCCCCACCAATCAAGTAGTCTTGCGTTTGACGCGAGCCTTCTGGGAAGAAAACGGCGACAGCAATCGCCAACAAAGAGCCATAGATAATGACTGGCGTTAGAATGATGTAGTGTTCAAGATCAATGACAGTAATTAGCATCAAGATTGTTAAATAGATAAACCAAATTGGAGTGCGCTCATTATTGGGCCAATTGAGAATAATAAACCCAAAAAACAACGCCATAAATACCTCTACCAACACATGCCGAAAAGTAATCCGGTGGTGAGGAATAGGTTGCAGCAGCACCACCGAGCCGTCGGGTTGGGTAAAGGGTTTTGGTTCAAGGGGAGTTTTATTATACTTCTCGCGGCCGCCTTGAAAAAAAGCTACAATTCCCGACCATTCTGGCATTGGACGCGACGACCCATCAGAATAATAGGGTAACTTTGGTCGCCGAGAACGAGGCAAGGCATCTGCAAACGCATTAACCAGCACCCCTGCCAAAAAACCTATAACAACCGCCAGCAAAAACATCAATACATCTGCCATTTTTAAGCCTACGTCCTAACGCCTAGGGACATCACGCCCATCTGGAAAATCAATGCCTTCAGGATAAGTAGCAGTAGGAGAAATGGGCGCATCTGGCAACAACCCCACCGACAAACTCAACACTACTACTGCCAATATTGCCACTACTGCCACCAGAATAATTACCCGATATTTTGCTAACATCGCCCCCTTCTCATCATCTAGTCGCGGCTCATCACCACGTTAACTTCAACCGGGCTTGCTGTGGCATCTGTAATTGGAAGACCATCTTGGCTACTAGGAAAATAGCCATCGGCCCGCACCAATATACTATACAAAATCGGCGATTCGAGCGTACCACGTGGCAATAATAAGGGAAGCTGAAAATAGCCATTGCGATCCGCTTGGGCACGCCCCAACACTTGATTTTGATTCCATACCCAGTCCTCTACACTAAACTCCGCTTCTAGGACAATAAACATTGCGCCGGGAATTCCTTGGCCAGTTTCGCCATCAACAATGCGCCCACGCATTTGTACACCTTCGGCGCTAGCAAAAGCCTCTAGCGGCAACTGCCCCAAACCAACGTTTGCCTGCACCTCTCGTGTTAGTGGAATACCGTTCATCAATATCTCAAGTGTATAGTTGGCATCTGGCAAGTTGGGTAGGCCCACTAATGATAGATAGAAATTTTCGCCAGTGGGTTCGGTTGCCCAACGGGTATTTTCTTCAAACAATACATCACCATCCAGCAGCCACCGATACGTCCATGGTGTGCCCGGCGAAATCTGTCGCCAATCAAAAAAGACCACAATCCGCGACACACCCGAAGCAAAATCTTCAGCAATAACTCCTACCGGAAAACCGCCTTGTTGGTTTTGGGCAAATCGAAAATCTGAAAATATTTGTGCTTGGGCCGCATCAATGCCGCCTGCACCACCCGCCACCACCACATCGCTTAATACTGCTAGCTGAAAGCCATCGGCGCGCTCAATTTCTAATTGCAACCGATAGATGCCTGAAACAAACCCAGACTCGCTAATAATCGCCAAGTCTTCAAACGTCCCTTGTGCGTCGGTTGGCTCCCATGTGCGCGTGCCAACTGCACCACCGCCCGTCAAGGGACTACCATTTAAAGACCACTGAAACCGCCACACCACACCCGGCTCCATATTTTGATAGCGGAAACGAGCGCGAATAATATTGCCTTCTGGAATGACGTAATTTGCGCCTACGAGACTTCCCAAGCTGTTCTCTAGCCCAAACACCAAATCAGAGAAGCGTGGGCTGGGGCTGGGGCTACCACCCACAACAAAAGTGGTACTAGCAATTTGGCGGCCTTCAATAAACAACGTAAATTCATAAAGGCCATTTTCATAACGAGTGCCGCTATTGCCAATATACCATAAACCTTGTGGCCCACCGTTCCATGTTACAGGCGGCAAGCCAAAAGTTGGATCTGGACGGCCATTGATGGTTGTTCGTAGCTCGTAGGTCATGCCATTGGTCAAATTACGATAGTCAAAAAACAAATATAAGCTGTTAATACCAGAAGGTGCGCTGTTGGCAACTGACACCGGCATCCCGGCTTCATTAATACTGGTCGCCAAAAAGAGATTGTCAAATACAGGTGGCGCACTATTGGGCGGGCTTTCATAAACAGCAAGTTGGGGGCCGGGTTGGATGCCCAATGTCGCCGCCCGTATTAGTCCCAACCCTAAACGCGATGGTCGTATTGCGCGGATAGGGCCGCTAATTGGAATGCAGCGATCAGTCGCATCAATGCGATTATCGCCATTGGTGTCATAAACTTGCCGACAGTCTAGCACCTCGCCGGCTACACGTCCGGGTAATACTGTCGGCACACCAATTAAGCGCCCATCTCGATCATAAGCCCCGCCCCCGCTAAACAAACCCGGCACTTCGGCAGCTGTCCGCAGCCATGCTCGCTCGCCTACCCTTGCCTCAGCCGTAGAGCCGCTTACAGTTCCCCTAACAACTTGCACAACACCAATCTCTAGGTCTGGATAGCCAAAAAAATATAGCGTTTGATCAATGGCAACACTATTTGAATCTACCACCTCTACAAATGGCAATTGCAAGCGGCTTTGGTCAACGCTTCGTCCATCCAAGTAGCGCGTAATCTGTAGCACAGCCAAATTAAGCCCTTGACTGATCTCGACAATTTCAGCCGAAAATGACGGAACAGGCGGCTCATCTAGCCGAATAGTAAGGCCAACAACAATCCGATCCGACACACAATCACGGTTAGATGTTACCAAATGAGCATTGGTCAAAATAAGCCCATCTGCACTAATCAGCGTTCCAGTCCCCACACATTGAATTACAGGTTGACCAGTCGCATCAGAAACCTGCATCAGCATCACGGTCGCTTGCTTAATGTTGGCTTCGTTTAACACCACCAACGGCTCGACATCGTCTTGAGCAAACACCTGTGATTCACCCCATGGCAACACTAGCAACAAGCCACCCAAAAACAAAAGTATCCATTTTGACATGATCAATAGTCCACAGAAGCTAAAAAGCGGTCAAAGTAGCGGCGCTTCTCGGCAAAAGTACGCCGATCATCTTGAAAGGTGAAGATAATCGCTTGATTTCCACGAATCACCACCAAATCTACGCCTTGCACCACAACCGGAATGGTCTCTAAGAAGGGGTTGGTTTCGCTGGCAACATAATAATACTCAATTTGCGTGGCTTCATCCTCACCTAGCTGTACGGTGCGCGTTTCTAGTAAACCATAACCCGGCAACTGAAACGGGCCTTGCACCGTAAGCTGATCAACAACATTACGCGGCGTTGCATCGGGCCCAACCGTTAGAATTGAAATTTTGATAACAGCGTTAAAGGCACTGCCGCCCACATCTTCGACTTGCAAAATTGTGCCCGGTTCTTCGGTATCAATCAGCCAGTTGGCTGGCAATTGGGCCCGAACACCATTAACTTCATCACGAAAAATAATGGTGGCTGTTAGCGCATTATTGCGATAGTACATCCCTACGGCAAACATCCCCAATGCAACCAGCAACAGCAAAATACTGTTGCTGCGGGTACGTAGCGGCAAGCTATCGGATTGGGTTTCAAAGTCGAAAGGCCTCATCGGATACGCCGTACCCCTCGTTTTGCTGCTGCACGCTCGGCTGCATTTTCCATTAAGAAGCTAACCGATAACAACACCGCCGTAGCAAACCCAAGCGTCAAGAAAAATGGCCCTATCTCGCGGCTACCAAGCCCGCTTACCAATGCAATCCGCCGAAAGGCCACAAAAACCGCATTCAATAATGACGTGATCACCAACCCTAATGGCAACCAAAACGCTTGTACCTCGCCCAAGGCCATCTCTGATAAGAAATAACCCATAATGACTCCCATTGCCAAATAGACAAAAGTATTGGTCAATATACGAACTGCGGTTGCATCTACTGTCGGAAGTTCGGTACTAAAAACAAATTGCAGGCTCATCACCGTTGCATAGCCTAGGGCCGCTGGCACTGCGTATGCCACACCATCTACTCGCACCCGAAACCATTGAGGCCAAACACTATAACGGATAACGGCATAAATTGAAAACGTCGCCACCACACCCAACGTTAGCATATAGCCAATAATGCGGCTAAAGAAGCCACCCTCGGCTAGCCATGTATCAGGCGTAATTACATAGGCAATCAGGGGATAGGCTAATCCGTTAGCAAATACCAAGCTAAGTCCCAAAACCAACAGTAGCCCTTCGCGGGGCTGTTGCACACGCGGTTCGCGGCGCACCGATAGCACATAGAATATCGCCACTGGCACAAGACACAACGCCACTTGAGTTATACGAGTGGCCTGTGGGCTAACAAAGCCAAAGCCCACACCAAAAAACACTCCCCCGAGCACTACCAGCACCACTAACATCTCAAGAAATAGCGTGCGCCACACCCGCCGATAGGGATATAGTTCTTCAACATCTTGTTCGGGCGATAATAATTGATATTCCAGCACAGGGTTTTAGACTCTATCGTATTAATCTAAAAATACAATTCGGCCTGCTAGTATAGCTTAGCAGGCCGAAAGTTCAATTGATGGGTTACTGACGCTTGGATGATTTATTGAATACCAGCAGTCGAAAACAACTCCGTACGTGGTGCAACGTCGCCCTCTAGTTCGCGGGCATACGCCATCGAGTAGAGATCAAAGTACATACCACCCAATTTCAGCAATTCCTCGTGTGTGCCCACTTCCATAATCTCACCATGATCCATCACCACAATCACATTTGCGGAGGTAATGGTGCTAAGACGATGCGCGATCACAAAACTGGTGCGGCCTTCTAGTAGCCGCGCCAAGCCCGACTGAATAATCTGCTCAGTTTGAGTATCAATATTGCTAGTGGCTTCATCCAAAATTAAAATGCGGGGATCAGCCAACAAGGCCCGCGCAAACGACAGTAATTGCTTTTGCCCTGTCGAAAGATTGGACGCACTTTCACGGATTTCAGTCTGATACCCGTCTTCCATTTCCATGATAAATTCATGTGCACCAACCGCTTTGGCTGCCTCAATCACTTCATCATCGGTGGCATTTAAGCGCCCATAGCGAATGTTATCGGCCACTGTCCCCGAAAACAAATGCGACTCTTGCAACACAACCCCCATTTGGCGGCGCAAGCTACGTTGGGTCACTTTTTGCACGTCATGGCCATCAATCGTCAGTTGCCCCGACGTAATGTCATACATCCGCATCACCAAGCGCACGATGGTACTTTTGCCTGCGCCAGTATGCCCCACCAACGCCACAGTTGTACCTGCTGGCACGTCTAAAGTGATGTCTTTTAGCACCAATGCCTTACGGTTGTCGTCGGTGTCATACGCAAACGAGACATTCTCGAACTTCACATGCCCCTTAATTTCAGGCAACTCGACGGCATCAGGTGCGTCTTCTACTTCGATGGGTGTATCCATTAAAGCAAAAATCTTATCGCCAGCGGCCATCACAGCCTGAAACATGTTATAGCGTTGGGCCAACATGCGGATTGGGAAGAAAAATTGCTCGATATACAACACAAATGTCAACAGTGTAAAAATATCAAGCTGACCATTAAGGACCAACTGGCCACCAATAAACACCATCGCACCGGTAGCGATACCACCAATCAAGTCCACACTAGGGAAAAACAACGCCGATACCCGTGTAGCCCGCACATTAGAAGCCCGATGATCGAAGTTGATTTTGCCCGTAAAACGCTCATAGTTATACATCTCGCGGGAAAAGGCTTGGGTCACGCGCACCCCATTAAACGCCTCAGAAAGCTCGGCATTGACAATAGCGTTGGTCTCGCGCACTTTCAAA
>CAZLPC010000171.1:0-6906 GCA_964561305.1 uncultured Anaerolineae bacterium | reverse complement strand
CTTGTGGGCTGTGCGGCAACAGGCGAAGCATTGGTGGTTGACCCCATGCGTAACATTCGCCCTTATCTAGAGGCCGCTGCTGCCGAAGGCTTGCGGATTAGCCATGTAACCGAAACCCACATTCATGCCGACTTTGTGAGTGGCAGCCGCGAATTGGCAGCAGCCACCGGCGCACAGTTGTATCTTAGCGACATGGGTACTGCTGATTGGAAATATGCCTTTGCCGAACAAGATGGCGCGATATTAGTGCGCGACGGTGAAAACTGGATGGTAGGCAATATTAAGGTCGAGGTGCTATATACTCCCGGCCATACCCCCGAACATATCAGTTTCATGATCACCGATACTGCTGGTGCAGACGAGCCAATGGGTATCTTTACGGGGGACTTTTTATTTGTAGGCGATGTCGGCCGTCCGGATTTGCTGGAAGCAGCAGCCGGCATGATTGGTACGGCTGAAGTGGGTGCTCATCAACAGTTTCATACCATAAAGCGTTATAAGGCGCTGCCAGACTATCTGCAAGTGTGGCCGGCTCATGGCGCAGGTAGCGCCTGCGGCAAGGCCTTGGGGGCTGTTCCCTCGACCACATTGGGCTATGAAAAACGCTTTAATCCAGCTTTTCGCTTTGACGATGAGATTGCTTTTGTAGAATGGCTTTTGGACGGACAACCCGAAGCCCCATATTACTTTGCCCAGATGAAAAAGGTCAACAAAGTAGGCCCTGACTTGATCGCCAATTTGCCCACGCCACGCTTAGGGGATAGAGCCGAGCTAGATGCGGCCCTAGCGGCAGGCACTACCGTGATTGATATGCGTCGGAAGCCCGATTTCATAGAAAATCATGTGATAGGCACAATCAGCATCCCGATGGAAAACACAGGTTTCATTAACTACGTGGGGTGGTTTGTTAATTATGAGCAGCCTATTCATCTGATTTTGCCAAGTGCGGCCGATCTGGAAACAGCTTTAATTAGCCTGCGTTCAATCGGGGTGGATAATGTGCCTGTCATTTATGATGAGACTGCTATAAGTGGCGAGCTATCACGCTTGCAGACCATTACTGCACCCGAATTGGCCCAGCGCAAAGAGCGCAATGGCTTACTAATTGTGGATGTGCGCGGCAAGAGCGAGTATGCCCAAGGCCATATTCAAGGCGCGGTCAATATTCCCTTAGGTTATCTGCATAAGCATCTGGCCGAATTGCCGAAGGATCATACCATTGTGACACAATGTGCCAGTGGCTATCGTTCACAAATAGCCGCGTCGGTTTTGGCGCGTCATGGCTTCCAAGATGTGATTAATTTGGATACAAACGCAGCCGCTTGGCGGGCGGCTTTGCCCACCGAATAAAGGTCTATTGTTAGTACCGTTTTGTAGGAGCAAGCATGGCTTCTCAATCTGCTAAGTTGCAGTTGTCTCAAAATGTTCAGCAGCCGTCATTACGAAAATATCTCCCGTTTTTAAATTGGATGTTTCGATATAGGCGCGAACAATTGAGTGGCGATGTGGTAGCGGGTGTTATTGTCGCGGTTATGCTGGTTCCACAAAGTATGGCCTATGCCTCGCTTGCGGGTTTGCCACCCCAAGCGGGGTTATATGCCAGTATTTTTCCGTTGTTAGTATATGGTCTGTTGGGCACAAGCTCTGCTTTATCCGTGGGGCCCACCGCTACAGTCTCTATCCTGACAGCCGCAGCCATTGGCAGCACTGGCGCAGACACTGTTGGCGATATGCTGGCGATGGGGGCGTTGTTGGCGGTGCTCATTGGTATTGTGCAACTGATGATGGGGTTGTTGCGGGCGGGCTTTTTGGTCAACTTTCTTAGCTATCCAGTGTTAGCTGGCTATACCAATGCCGTTGCCATTGTCATCGCCCTTAGCCAACTAAAGCATGTTTTGGGCTTTACAATTCCCAGTACCGACTATCTGCACCAAACCCTGTTTTATGCTGCCGATCATATCTATCAGACCAATCTCACAGTGTTCACAATTGCACTAGCCAGTATAGGCGTTCTCTTTTTCTTTAAATTATATTTAGCACAGATGCTTAATCGTCTAAATATGCCAACTGCAATGATAATGCCCATCACAAAAGCAGGGCCCATTGTAGTTGTTATTTTATGTATTGTTTTGATTGCGCTTTCTCGGCTGGATCAACGCGCCGATGTCGCAATTATTGGCGCGGTTCCGGCGGGTTTTCCGCCACTAACATTGCCAACCCTCGATATTGCAGTGTGGCGGCCACTGTTGCCGATTGCACTGACAATTAGTCTCATCGGATACACTGAAAGTATTTCGGTTGCTAAATCGTTGGCCAGCCGCCGCCGCCAAAAAATAGATGCCAACCAAGAATTGGTGGCCATGGGCCTTGCCAATATAGGCTCGTCTTTGACTGGCGGTTATCCTATTTCAGGGGGCGTAGCACGCTCGGCGGTTAACTTTGCAGCCGGGGCCAATACGGGCCTCGCCTCAATCATCACAGCCAGCATCATTTTAATAACAGTCATGTTTTTAACACCTCTTTTTTATTTTTTGCCAAATGCAGTGCTGGCAGCCATCATTATTGTAGCGGTATCCGCATTGTTAGATTACAAATCGTTCTTATATATTTGGCGCTATAGTCGTGCTGAAGGCTTGGCTTTTTTGTCTACGTTTGGCGCGGTATTGTTGATAGGTGTCGAAAGCGGCCTTTTAGTGGGGGTAGGGGTCTCTTTGGCTTTTTATTTGCAAAGCACCAGCCGACCGCATATCGCGGTAGTGGGACGCTTGGGCGACACCGAAGAGTATCGCAATGTTTTGCGCCACAACACCCATACTGAGCCCCATATTTTGGCTTTGCGTATAGATGAAAGTTTATATTTTCCCAATGCTCAATTTCTTGAAGAAGTTGTGCTGGCCGCGATTGTTGATAATGCCGATATTGAGCACTTTGTGTTGGTGTGTAGTGCTGTCAATTTTATTGATACCAGCGCCCTAGAGGTATTGACTGCACTTGCTGATGCACTGAATACCAATCATATCAGCTTCAATTTGGCGGCTGTAAAAGGCCCTGTAATGGATCGTTTAGAAGAAATTGGTTTTGTAAACCGAATTGGGCGCGAGCGCTTTTTTCTCAATACTCATGCGGCTTTTCAATATTTAAAGTAGTATTTTCCTAACGATCAAAGTATTAAAGAATCGTTGGCGAAAAATAGGTTATTCCTTCTCTTGAATTGAGTTTGGCTATAATCCACAAGTGAAAATTAAGGTAAATATTCCTTCTAATGTAGATTAGATTTGTGTTTGTTGGTTTCAATGTTTTTCACATGAGAGTATAATGAAAAACCATAGCTTATAACTATGGATATACTCTTCTGAACCATTCATGTAAGATTCTCTAAGAGAGGTGGATCATCATGAAAACCTCTACACAAACGGATATTCTGAAGCCACTTGATACCTCTCCAATAGAATCTGTTTTGATTCTCGCTTCTGATCTTGCTAAAACCCTGCCTATCGCCGAGCTACTGAGCAACAGCGTTTATCATGATTGGGATAATGTCGCTAATGATACATTTGAAGCAGCTTTGCAGCGCAAAGATGTGTCAACTATTGATGTTGTATTGATGGTTTTTGATCAAATTGATGATAAAGCCCGCGATCTGATTACAACATTCCATCTGACTCAATTACATGTCCCAATCGTGATTGTTATCAATACCGATGAGTCGCCCTTTTATTATAATTTGCTGGCTTGTGGCGCTCAGGATTGTCTGACTACAGCGTTATTAAAAGAGCCATTTTTAACCCATACCTTATTAAATGCGGTTTCGCGCAATCAAATCATTAACCAGTTGGTCGAAGAGACCAATTTTTCAGAAGCCCTGCGCGAGATCGTGATGGCACTTACTTCTACCCATGATTTAACGTTGGTTTTGAATCAGATATTAGACATGATTGGCGTTTTGATACCGCACACAGCCGCAAATATTGCGTTAGTAGAGGGTGAGTTGTGTCGGGTGGCTTATCAACGTGGCTACCAGCACCATGAGCTACCGACGGACGCTTTTTTTCCGGCTAATTGGCACGCTTGGTCGGTGATGTATCAAGACCAAGCCCCATTTTTAATTTCCGATACTACTAATGATTCACATTGGTATGCCCGTGCAGGAGCCCGATGGATTAAATCTTATCTGGGTGCGCCTATTATTTCACATCATAATGTGATTGGCTTTATCAACTTAGATAGTGATCAGGCGAATTTTTTCACCGAGCAGCATCGGCATCGTCTAAAGTCGTTTGCCGATCAAGTGGCTATTGCTGTCTCAAATGCTCACACCTACCAAGCCCTAGACATGAACAATCAAGAAATTGCGATGTTGCACCGTGGCCATACGTTGCTGATGGTGGGCCTAAACGATTATCAGACCATCGAAGAAATGGCTAACCACGCCACGTATACCATCACTGAAACATTTGGCCATGCTGACTGTGGGCTGATGATCTTGGAGCCGCAAGCGGGTGTTTTGCGGCGCGTGGCCCGCCATGGCCCTTATGGCATGTCTGCATCTGAACCGATACCGATTAGCGGTAATGGCCTAGTGCCATTTGCGGTGCAAACAAAAAGCATCGTCTATAGTCCAGATGTTCGTCAAGACCCACGCTATTTACCAAACGAGCCACGTACCTTAACCGAACTGGTGATTCCATTGATAAATAATGGCGAGATATTAGGGGTATTGGACTTGCAAAGCGCCCAACTAAATGCATTTTCGGCACGCGACATTCGGCTTTTAGAGGTTTTTGCAAGCCGTGTGACCGTTATGCTAGACAATGTTCGGCTCTATGAGACCTTGCGCGATTATGCCAATACACTTGAAGCCCGCGTCGAGCAACGCACCGCCCAACTTCAGCATACCCGTGACCAAATTGAGGCGATATTCAACAACAGCAATGATGCTATCATTTTAACTTATACTGATGGTCAAATTCGGCAAACTAATCCCGCTTGCGATGTCATATTTGGCTATCCAACCGATGGGCTTTTTGAGCGTCAGATTCTAGATTTATTTGTAAAAGCCGATCATGCGCGTCTAGCCGCAGCCCAACTAAACTTGATTGAATTGCATGTTAATGAGCGTCTAGAGCTATCGGCTGTGCGTGCCGATGGTACAACCTTTCCGGTTGATGTGGCGCTTTCGCTTATTCAAGATGATGATCAGGCATGGCAACGGATTTTATATAGCTTGCGCGATATGACCGATGTAAAAGAAGCCGCCGCTCAATTGGCCAAAGCGCTTGACCGCGAACGTGAAATTAATGAGCTAAAGACGCTCTTTATCCGGGCCACTAATCACGAGTTTAAAACACCATTAACGGCCATGTTGTCACAAGCCGAGAGTTTAGTGAAATATTGGGATCGCATGTCGGAAGAATCTCGCAAAGAGAAAATAGACAATATCTATCAATTGGTTTTACGCCAGCGCGAACAAGTAGAAAGCGTCTTAAACCTGCAACGGGTGAGTAACGACGAGGTGTCGTTTAACCCTCAACCAACGAATATACCGGCTCGTTGTCAAGTGATCATAGACCGTATGATCTTTACTATGCAATGTTTACATCCCATTCGATTTGATTGGACAGGTTACTCTGCTACGGCCCGCATTGATCGTGATTTGCTAGAAATGGTGCTTTCTAACTTGCTATCTAATGCGATCAAGTATTCTCCTAAGCAAACCCCAATAGAAGTTTACCTTGAACTAAATACCTATCAGATGCAACTAAGTATCAAAGATTTTGGCATTGGTATTCCGACGGATGCCCAAATACGGGTGTTTCAGCCCTATTATCGCGCTCCTAATGCAGGCAGCATTGTTGGCTCTGGCATTGGGCTAAGTCTCATCAAGGCATATATTGAGAATTATGGGGGCGCTATTCGTTTTGAAAGCCATATCGGTCAAGGAACAACCTTTGTCGTTCAGTTACCTATTCAAGCCGAGGATATATCATGACCCGAATTTTAGTAGTTGAGGATGAGGCTCAAATTTTAGATAATGTTGTCGAGATGCTCTATTTTGAAGGGTTTGAAGCTTTTGGAGCCCGCAATGGCGAAATTGGGCTGCACGAAGCCTATCGTCTGGCTCCTGACCTTATCATTAGCGACATCAACATGCCCGAAACACCAATAGATGGCTTTGCCTTATTACAAGAGCTCCGCAGCAATGCCCGTACTGCCGCTATTCCACTTATTTTTTTAACAGCTCGTACTGAGCGCGAGGACTTTCGGCAGGGGATGTCGTTGGGGGCGGATGATTATGTAACCAAGCCTTTCACAAGCGCTGACCTGCTAGCGGCGATTAAAAGTTGTCTGAAGCGTCGTACAGTTTTGGCCACCCAGTATGAACAGCGCATTAACGAAATGCGACAGGTTTTAAGCCACACCTTGCCCCACGAATTACGCACACCTTTAACCTCAATTTTGGGCTATGCTGAATACTTGGCCCAGCAGCCCGAGCAAACCAGTCCTGCCGAGATAGATTTGTGTGCCACTGCCATTTATCGGGCTGGCCAGCGCCTCTATCGGCTGATTGAAAATTACTTGCTTTATATGCGGCTTTCTTTTGCCCAACACGAACATCCTGTTATGCACAAACTTCGTGAGTATTATATTGCTCAACCCGCCCGGCCCACCGATCGGTTAGAGCGTGAATGTAAGGAGCTAGCCGAAAAATATAACCGCCTCAGTGACCTCCACCTTACTATTGATCCCCAACTAAGTGTTCAATTGTCTTCTGATGACATTAGCCGTATTGTCACTGAGTTGTTGGACAATGCGCTTAAGTTCTCGGCGCAAGGTTCGGCGGTACATGTGGAAATGAGTTCTGCCGATAGCGAGTTTTCACTGCGGGTTTCTGATGAGGGCATTGGC
>CAZLPC010000170.1:5636-6910 GCA_964561305.1 uncultured Anaerolineae bacterium | reverse complement strand
CACCCCCACTCCGCGCCCGACCAATACACCCACCATCACGCCCGAACCTTCGGCCACGCCTTTGCCGCGTGACCGCGACGCTGTTGTTATTGATCTGTATACCACCGTCGAGCGCGTCAATATTGATGCCAATATTATTGCATCCGAAAGTATCGCAGCCATTCGGCGCGATAAAACCGTGCAAGCAATCTGCACATCGGTTTTCTGGCGACCAGCAGGTATCACCCTAACAGGCGATGAAGTCGGCTCTTTTCCTGAAATCGCCGCCTATCTGGCCGATTCAGAAAGCGGCTTTGGCACAAGCATTAGCCAAGCCCAAGCCATGATGACCGAGTGGGATCGCGTTTGTAGAGATAGCAATGTTACTGATGCCGAGTTGAACAATCTCAATCTGTTGGCGCAGAGTGTTCAAGACGAGGTGGCTAAAGCCCAAACCAGCTTGCTCAATACGGTCGGGCCCAAGCCCAACTAAAGGACTAAAGATCGAAAAAGGGGAGCATTGAACTCCCCTTTTGTGTTGCCACTCGATATACCCTATTGCGAGATACCCTCAGAATCAATCACCGCTTGGAAGCTAAGGGCTTCGCCATTAAAATCTACTAAGATATGATCGCCCTCGCGCACATGCCCCTCTAAAATGGCCGTGGCCAGTGTGTCGTACAAATCGCGCTGAATGGTGCGCTTCAGTGGCCGCGCCCCAAACACGGGATCATAAGCCTTATCGGCCAGATATAGCTTGGCGGCATCGGTGAGCGTGATGGAAATTTCACGCTCGGCCAATAGTTTGGACAGACGCTCTAATTGAATGTCCACAATCCGCGCCATGTGTTCGCGCTCTAGGCTATGGAATAAGATAATGTCGTCAATGCGGTTCAAAAACTCTGGCCGAAAAGTCATATCCAGTTCTTGCATAACCGCTTGCCGAATTTGATCTTGGGGTTGGCCAGCCAATTGTTTGATACGCTGGCTGCCGACATTGCTGGTCATAATGATAAGCGTGTTTTTGAAGTCTACTTGCTTGCCATGCCCATCCGTCAGGCGACCATCGTCTAGCACTTGCAACAGCACATCGAATATTTCGTTATGGGCTTTTTCGATCTCATCAAACAGCACCACCGAATAAGGGCGGCGGCGCACTGCTTCAGTCAATTGGCCGCCTTCTTCATAGCCCACATAGCCGGGTGGCGCACCAATCAGACGAGCAACGCTGTGCTTTTCTTGATACTCGCTCATGTCAATGCGTACCATCGCGTCTTCGGTGTCAAACATAAACT
>CAZLPC010000170.1:0-5626 GCA_964561305.1 uncultured Anaerolineae bacterium | reverse complement strand
GCGAGGGCGCGACCCAACTCGGTTTTGCCGACACCTGTGGGGCCCAAGAACAAGAACGACCCAATGGGGCGCGAGGGATCTTGCAGGCCGGCCCGGCTGCGCCGCACAGCATTGCTGACGCTATGAATGGCGTTATCTTGTCCAATCACGCGCTCGTGCAGGCGCTCTTCCATGTGCAGCAGTTTTTCGACTTCGCCTTCTAGCAGCTTCGTAATCGGAATACCCGTCCACTGCGAAATAACCGAGGCGATCTCATCGGCATCTACTTCTTCCTTTAGCATAGACATGCCGCCCGCTTGAAGTTGTTGCACGTTCTGTTCAGCTTGGGTTAAGTCGCGTTCTAGCTGCGGAATGTCTCCATAGCGCAGGCGGGCGGCTTCTTCTAACTCGCCACGCCGTTCAGCCCGTTCTAGGGCAATGCGGGCTTCATCCAGCCGCGCTTTCACGGTTTGAATGCCGTTGATCACTTCTTTCTCATGCAGCCATTGGGCTTGCAAGGCGCGGATAGTCTCTTGTAAATTGGCGAGTTCTTCGTCCAATTTTTGTAAGCGGGTTTGGCTGGCAGCATCGCGCTCTTTTTTGAGGGCTTCGCGCTCAATTTCTAGCTGCATCGCTTGACGCTCAACCCGATCTAACGCTTGGGGCTTAGAGTCAATTTCCATCCGCAGGCGCGAGGCGGCTTCGTCTATCAAGTCAATGGCTTTGTCGGGCAATTGACGGTCAGGGATGTAACGATTGCTGAGAACAGCAGCCGCAATCACCGCGCCATCTTGAATCCGCACACCATGATGCACTTCATAGCGTTCTTTTAGGCCGCGCAAAATGCTGATGGTATCTTCTACTGAAGGCTGATCCACAAACACGGGCTGAAAGCGGCGCTCTAGGGCAGAATCTTTTTCGATGTATTGGCGATATTCATCAAGGGTAGTTGCACCAATGGCCCGCAACTCACCGCGTGCCAGCATCGGCTTTAAGATGTTGCCCGCGTCCATAGCGCCTTCGGCTGCCCCAGCCCCCACAATGGTATGTAGCTCGTCAAGAAAGATAACAATCTCCCCCTCTGACTCGCTAACTTCTTTCAGAACAGCCTTCAAGCGCTCTTCAAATTCGCCGCGAAATTTAGCACCTGCCAATAGCGACGACATGTCTAGGGCGATCACACGCTTGTCTTTAAGACTTTCAGGCACATCGCCATTGATAATACGCTGGGCCAATCCTTCGACAATGGCCGTTTTGCCTACGCCGGCCTCGCCAATGAGTACCGGATTATTTTTGGTTCGGCGGGACAACACATGGATCACGCGCCGAATTTCTTCATCGCGCCCAATGACAGGATCCAGCTTGCCTTGGGCGGCATCGGTGGTTAGATCACGCCCATATTTTTCGAGGCTGGCATACGTGCCTTCGGGGTCTTGGCTAGTCACACGCTGGCTACCCCGAATGTCGGCCAGTGCCTTCAGCACGGTTTTCGAGTCTACGCCGTGTCGCGCCAATAGATCACCCATGGCGCTGTCATCGGTAAGTGCCAGCAGCAAATGCTCGGTGCTTACATAGTCATCGCGCATTTTCTTGGCATGGGCTTCGGCCTCGCGGATGACTTTTACGACGGGGCGGCTGACATCCACCCGCGCATTGCCCGAAATACGCGACTTGCCATCAATCACAGCCTGCACATCGCGTAAAACATTGCCAGCATTAGAAGCAATCTTATTCACCAATTGAGGTACAACCCCATTGGCTTGTTGCAACAATGCTGCCAATATGTGGGCTGTTTCTAGCTCTGGATTACCGTTATCCTCGGCCATGCGTTGGGCTGCAATTAAGGCTTCTTGGGCACGGGTTGTTAAACGTTCTAGATTCATAAATACAGATTTTCCTCACAAATTTCACATTTTTATTAGTGTAGGCGCTGTGTATTGGAAAACCATTGGATACCGCCTTGCCACTATCAGATTGGTATCAGCGCCACATCAGAAAGCCATTAGTGCTGTTATGATTGCAAGTCTTCTAGTACAGCATGGGCAGCCACGGCCTCGCGCATTAATGTGTTGGGCATGTCTAGCCCAGCAATTAGCAAATAGCGTTTGGCCCGCGTAACCCCCACAAAAAACATAGCACGGCCTTCAACCGTGTTCAGGATCATATCGGTATCAATCATGATCACAATCGGCGCGTCATAGCCTTTTGATACATAAATGGTGCTAAAGGTCAGGTGTTCGGGCTGAATCAGCAAATCGTCGAGTTGCTCACTGAAGCTACCCCCAACCATACGCATTTTGACGGGTTTTTTAGCAAGTTGTTGCACCCGATTGGCCAAATAGCGAAAAGATTTGCTGTTGGGTGACACCACCATCACATGCTCTGGCAACACTTGATCTTGCTCTAGCAAGGCGATCAGTGCCTCGGCCACCCAATCCAGTTGTTCGAGGCGGCTATCGAAAGGGCGCACTTGAGGCAAAATATTGGATGTTTCGGCAAAATTGACTTGCCAACCGTGCTTGGTCTCTTCTACCAGCTTTTTCTCTTGCAAGGTATAAATATCCATAAAGCGGCGGGTGGCAACGCGGGTGTGGGGGCGGGCATGTGTTCCTAATAGCACATTTATCCCCAACTCTAGCACTTCGCGGCTATTGCGATAGGCCTGTGTCATAAATGCTGAACGGCCACCCGATACATTAAGGCTTAGGTTTTGCCATGTGGGGGGTGGATTACCATAAATATTTTGGGCATCGTCATAAAAAATAACCAGTGTGCGTTCGCCTGTTTCAGGATTGGGGCGCACCAACAGACGCAGCAAAGCATATTCATCGGGGTGTGCGTCTTGCCCTTCGTCCACAAAAATTGCATCATACGTAAAGTCTTCAAAAATTTGAGGATGTTGGTCGCGCAACATCTCTAGTTGTTCTAGGTGACGTTGGGCGCGGCGACTCATTTCGCGTTGGCGGCCATCCACGGTTAGATATTTAAACTGGCTGGTGCGCTGGGCAATGTCATAAAGCAAACGATTGAGATCAATCACGACCAAATTACTAGGCAAGGGATCGGTGTAAGACAGGCCTGCATAGGCGCGTTGGATACGGTCGCGCAACAAGGGAACCAACGACCGATTAAAACACACCACCGCTATTTTGGGTGGTGGGGGCACATCATCATCGAATAATGACAGTTGTTGCTTGGCGTGGCGGTGCAAGTTTCGTGCTACTTGATTGGCTAAAACAATGCTTTTGCCCGACCCCGCCACACCGCGCACCAAGTAGGGCTTGCCCCATGTGTTGGCCCGCGAGAGACGCTCTTGTTCGGCCGAGAGATATTTATGGGCACGTTCCATGCTGTCAATTTCTGCACCCAAGCTCTTGGGGTCAAGGCTAATAATCGTCTGCCGCGCATCATTGATGATTGCCGAATCACCAAAAACGCGCCGCAAAATTGGCTCGGCCTCAATAGGATAGGCGTTTTGTACGCCAGTTTGGGTGCGCGTCTCATTAACCATAGCTTCTAGGCGTTGTTGAAGTTTATCGGGCGCAGCAATTTGATCTTTAAAGAGGACATAGCGCATATCTATACAGCGATCATAGCCCAAGTAACACCATTCTTGCTCGCTAATGTTGGGCAGCGCCACCATTGTATGAAAAAATGGGCGCGGCCCTGCCCCTGCATATTTCTCGAAGGTGTTTTTAATGGCAAACATATTTTGGCGGCCTTGGCGCAAAGGATTCACCAATACCTCGCGCCCGTTACGGATGATTTTTAGGCTACCCGCTTCGCTACCTTTAATATAAGTTAGATCGTAAGCCTTGCATTCAAACACCATCACGCCCACATCAGGATGCGCCAACACTAGATCGGGCGGGGCTTGGCGGGCATCCATCAACGACGGTTCTGCATAGATAAAGCCTTGCCTAGACTGGCCATACACTTGTAATACAGCATTCATCAGTTGGACCTCGGCCACGTCAAAAATATCATCATGACCCACCACCGACAACTTGGCGTTTTTGACTGTGGCGCGTAATGCTTCAAAAGCCTGCTGAGGAGACCCAGTGTTTTGTGCCATTAAACTGCTTACCTTCTGCTTAAACAAACAGTCACAAACAAATTATAGTTTATTTTGGTGGAATTTGATTATAATCGCAGTGCAACGCTAAACAATAGAGGAGCGATCTGATGTCAGAACCACCCCGCCGACTTGGAGATACACGCCCGCTAGACGAAAAAAAGCTAGAAACGGCTGCCCCACGCCCTCAAGTTGTCAGCCTAACAGATACAGCGCCGTCGGCTTGGTCGGTGCGCCTTATTGCCACCAATCATGCCATTCCAATGCAGCTAAAGGTAGACTCTAAGGCTATTATTGGGCGCAGCGACCCAGAGTCGGGCTATAAACCCGATATTGATCTTACACCCTATAGCGCCATAGAGCGTGGTGTGTCGCGTCGTCATGCCGAATTGCGGGCAGGCACAGAATTTTTGGTCATTATTGATCGCGGCAGCACCAATGGCACACAGCTTAATAGTTTTGCCTTGCAACCCAACGAGCCTTATAAAATTCAGCATGGCGATTTATTAACTATCGGCACGATGGATTTAGAAGTCTTTGTCTCGGTGATGCCGGTACACGAAGGCGTGAAGCGCGTTCGTAAACATACTGCCCAGCTGGGTAAAATTGATCCTAGCGAAAAAGACTATAGCACCCGCCGCGTTCTGATTGTAGACAACGACGAAAACGTTATGCAATCGCTTTCTGACATGGTGAAACAACTTGGCTATGAGGTGCTGACAGCAGCCAATATTGGCGATGCTATGCGCTCGGTGGCTACTGAACTGCCCGATTGTGTGATTGTAGATATGGATATGCCCGGCCAACCAGCTACCGAACTGCCACGCATGATCAAAGAAGACTTATCGAATGTGCATGTGCCGCTTTTCATTATCTCGAATGTCGCTGATGAGGAAAAAATCCGCGAGGCTTTTGATGCTGGTGCAGATGTTTTCCTCAGTAAACCATTGGGCTTTAACGAACTGAGCCAAGGTTTGCGCGACTTTGTGGGTACGCCTACGATTCGTTAGATTTATCGGCATTGGTGCGCGGTGAGTGCCACACCACATCGGATACACCCGCACGATGATTAGCGGCCCGCGCCATCACAAACAGCCAATCCGATAGCCGGTTGAGATAATGCTGGCTGTGTGGATTAATGGCTGTTTCGCGGGCTAGTGTCACCAACCACCGTTCGGCGCGCCGACAGACCGTGCGAGCAAAATGAAGGGTAGCAGCGGCAGGTATTCCACCCGGCACAATAAAGTTTTTAAGGGGTGTTAACTCGGCCTCTAACTGATCGATCTCGCGCTCTAAAGCTTCAACCATTGCTGCATCTATACGCACCACCCATGGCGCATCAGCATCAAGCGGCGTGGCCAAATCTGCACCCATATAAAACAATTCCATCTGAACACGTTCTAGCCAATGATCCAACCCTGCTTCTACTGGATGCACGCGTACCATGCCCAGCGTGCTGTTCAGTTCATCCACTGTGCCATAAGCGTGCAGCCGAAGGTGATCTTTGTCTACGCGCCCGCCCGCAAACAAGCTAGTTTGGCCATCATCGCCGGTTTTGGTGTAAATTTTCAT
>CAZLPC010000169.1:1108-6910 GCA_964561305.1 uncultured Anaerolineae bacterium | reverse complement strand
CCAACTCTAGCATGGCGGTTGCAGCCTCGCAGCAAGCCCTTGAAAAAGCCGGCCTTGCACCGACAAATCTTGACTTGATTATTGTCGCCACTTCATCGCCCGACTATTTGTTGCCACCTGTCTCTAGCCAAGTGCAAGATATGTTGGGGGCCAAGTGTGGCGCTTTTCAGCTAACAGCTGGCTGTTCGGGCTGGGTATATGGCCTTGCTGTTGGGACACAACTCATTCAATCGGGTGCTTATAACAATGTTTTGGTGGTTGGCTCAGAAATTATCTCGTTTGCCATTGACTATACCGACCGCACCACTTGTGTATTGTTTGGCGATGCGGCCGCCGCGGTGGTGCTGACAGTAAGCGAAGAGCCAACAGGCGTACTGGCTTTCGAGCTAGGGTCAGATGGCAGTGAATATGACGCGCTTATCGTACCCGATGCTGGTAGCGCCAACCCCCTCAGCCAATCCACCATAGATAATCGTCGTGGTTATATTAGGATGGATGGCCAACGGGTCTTTAAATTTGCCTCGCGTACAGTGGCCCAATCGCTGAAACGGGTGATTGATAAAGCCGGCTTGTTACCCGATGATATAGACCTCTTTATTCCGCACCAAGCCAATGCTCGTATTGTCGAGGCGGGGGCTCGGATGTTGCGCCAACCTGCCGATAAGTTCTACATGAATATCCACAAATATGGCAATACATCCACTGCTTCTGTGCCCTTAGCCATGGTCGAGGCGCTAGAAGAAGGTCGCCTAAAAGAAGGCGATAAAGTAGCCATGATTGCTTTTGGCGCAGGCCTAACATGGGCAACGGTGGTGGTGCAAATGGGTGTGGGCGAAATTAGCCCAGCACATGCTTTGTTCTCGGCGGCACGGCTTAACTATATGGCCAAGCGTACCACCAACAAAGTGCTAGACAGCGCCCAAATGGCCATGCTGCCTTTGTATACATGGTTTATGGGGCGTGGCAAGAAAAAATAACCCCATCCAAAAGCCCTAACGCATTCTGACAAAGTGCCATCGTTTCAATTGTAAAGACGATGGCATTTTTAATGGCTGGGGGGGCTATCGTCCTCAAATACATCTACAAATACCAGTTCCACCAAATCGCCAACGGTTTGCATCAGTTGTCTACCCGCCGCAAGGCCCGCTTCTGAGGTAAGGGCGGCATCAAGTGCCTCAAAATCTTCAAAGTACAACTCCAACATCCGATAATAAGGCGATTTTTCCATCGGCGACCCCAAAACCATGTTGGCCTGACGGCGTACAATCCCCGGCAAACGCTCTAATAGCGCCAAATTTTTGACATAGTCAGCTTCAAATAAGAATTCATTTATAGGCTTTCTAAAGAGCAATAACAACTTGACCATTGGTGCTTCCTTAGGGCATCATAGGCGGACAATGTTTTGAGTATACCACGCCAAAATATCGAAAATTTGTGCTATACTTTCAACATCACCAACCCCGCGACAGAGAGATGCTAGAGTTAAATAGAAAATGAACAGCGACCGCAACTTTGTACATCTTCATCTTCATACAGAGTATAGCTTGTTGGATGGTTTTGCTCGTATTGATCGGGCTGTGAAATATGCCAAAGAGCTAGGGATGCCTGCGCTGGCTATCACCGATCATGGGACGATGTTTGGTGTTATAGACTTTTATCGGGCGTGTACGAAGGCTGGTATTAAGCCTATTATCGGCGTAGAGGCCTATTTGGCGCGGCGCACCCGTTTTGACCGCGACTCTCAATTAGACGCTAAGCCTTTTCACATGCTGTTATTGGCTAAAAACGAAACGGGCTATAAAAACTTACTTAAATTGTCTTCAGCGGCCCAACTTGAAGGCTATTATTATCGCCCGCGCATTGACCGCGACTTGTTGGCCGCCCACGCCGAAGGTGTGATTGCCACCAGTGGCTGCTTGGCCGCCGAGATTCCGCGCATGGTGGTTGAAGGGCGCGACGATGAAGCCCGCGAACTGATCGGGTGGTATCAAGACGTGTTTGGGCCCGAAAATTTCTTTTTAGAATTGCAAGCCCACGACATCCCAGAGCTATACACCCTCAATAACTGGTTGCTCGAAAATTCGGCGTATGCGGGTGTGCCGTTGGTGGCCACCAACGATGTGCATTATGTCCGCGAAACAGACTATGACATACACGATACGTTATTGTGCATTCAAACCGGCACACTCAAAAAAGAAACCAACCGGATGCAGATGTCGGGCGGCAATAGCTACTATCTGCGTACCCAACAAGAAATGTGGGACTTGTTTGGGGCCGAAGCGCCTGAAGCACTCACCAATACATTACTAATCACAGAGATGATCGGCGATGTAGGCCTAGAAAGCAAAGGCTATCATTTGCCCATTTTTCCTGTACCAGAGCGATTTGACGATGCCAAAGCGTTCTTGCGCTATTTGTGCGAAAAAGGCTTGCGCTGGCGCTATGGCGGACGATCTGGTAACGACGAAGCCCTGCGCGAACGCCTAGAGTATGAGCTATATACGATAGATGATATGGGCTTTAACACTTATTTCTTGATTGTGTGGGACTTATGCGAGTTTGCCCGTAGCAAAGATATTTGGTGGAATGTACGCGGATCGGGTGCGGGAAGCATGGTGGCGTATGTATTGGGCATCACCAACCTTGATCCGATTGAAAATCAGCTTATTTTTGAACGCTTCTTAAACCCCGGGCGGCGCTCGATGCCCGACTTTGACCTTGATTACCCTGAAGACCGTCGCTATGAGATGATCGAATATTGCACCAACAAATATGGCAGAGATAAAGTGGCGGCCATCATTACATTTGGTACATTGGCGGCCAAAGGTGCGATTCGTGATGTGGGGCGGGCCCTCGATATGCCCTTACCAGATGTAAACGCCATTGCTGCGCTTGTCCCCACCGTAGCCAAGCCTCCTAAAATTTACCAAATGCTGGGCCAAGATGAAGACAAGCAAGAATTGGCTAACCAAGAATTTATTGATCTCTATAAATCGAATCCTCATGCCCGCCAAGTCATTGATTTGGCCATGTCTATTGAAGGTGTGCCACGCCATGCCAGCACTCATGCCGCCGGGATTATTGTCGCCGACCGCCCCTTAGTAGAATATTTACCCTTGCACCGCCCCACCAAAGGCAGCGATACCGACAACAACCCTGTAAAGATGGTGACTCAGTTCCCAATGGAAACTGCCGAAAGCATTGGGTTGTTAAAAATTGACTTTTTGGGGCTTTCTACGCTGACTTACTTGCGCCGCGCCTGTGAGTTGATTGAGCAGTATCATGGCATTCGCTATGATATGTCGAATATTCCCTATCGGCCCGAACCTGATGATCCCGATACCACGCACAAAGTGGCCCAAATGTTTGAGATGTTGGGGCGTGGCGAGACCGTGGGCGTGTTTCAGCTAGAAAGTAGCGGAATGCGCCAAATGTTGCGCGGGATGCGCCCTAAGACCTTCGAGCATGTTATTGCCGCTATTGCGCTTTACCGGCCCGGCCCGTTGCAATTTATTCCACAATTTAATCGGCGTTTGCATGGCGACGAACAACCCGACTATTTGCATCCTAAGCTAGAACCGATTATTGGCAACACCTATGGCATTATCACCTATCAAGAACAGATTATGCAGATTGCATCTAGTTTGTTTGGCTATAGCCTTGCCGATGCCGACTTAATGCGCCGTGCTGTCTCGAAGAAAAAAGCTGCTGATCTGCAAACGCATCGCGCTATCTTTATTGAGCAAGGCCCCAAGTTTGGGGTAGATAAAGAAACCGCAGGCAAAATCTTTGATCAAATTGAATTTTTTGCCAACTATGGATTCAACAAGTCACACGCCGCCGACTATGCAGTGATCACCTGTCAAACAGCTTATCTGAAGTGTCACTATCCCCACGAATATATGACCGCGCTCATGTCGGTCTATGCCGACGACTCGACCAAAGTTGCCACGTTTGCGGCCGATTGTGAACGCTTGGGCATTCAGATTCTGCCACCGTGTGTCAATCACTCGCGCCTCGACTTCACGATAGAGCCAGACGCAACTGGCAAGCGTCACATTCGCTATGGGTTGCTTTCGGTGAAAAATGTGGGGGCCATGGTGGTTGAACATATTTTGCAACAGCGCGACGAGGGCGGCCCCTTTCAAGATGTGGATGATTTCTTGAGCCGTTGTGACATGCGGGCAGTAGGCAAACGCGCCCTAGAACCCTTGATCCGTGTAGGGGCCCTAGATGTGTTTGGTATTGAACGGCCCGCACTTTTGCACAACCTAGAACTGATGATGAGCCACAGCGTGTCGCTGCACAAAGCCGCCGATGTAGGGCAATCGAGCTTGTTTGATTTGCTGGGCGGTGGCGAAGATGGCCAACCCAGCGCCACCTCTGTAATGGCCATGTTCGAGTATCCCCGCGAGGAAGTGCCTAAACGCGAGCAACTGCGCTGGGAAAAAGAGCTATTGGGTTTTTATGTATCGGATCATCCCTTGCGTGCTGTAGCCCAACAAATCAGCAGTGTTGTCACCCACAACTCGTTGCAATTGCTAGAAGAGGGCGAAAATTTGACAGGTCATCGGGTGGTGGTTGCGGGCATGGTCTCCAATATCCGCATTCTTCACACCAAAAAGGGCGAGCAAATGGCTATTTTGGTGGTGGAAGACCTGCACGGCTTTATCACTTGTGTGTTATTTCCGCGTACATGGAACAACTTCAAAAATGAAGTCGAAGAAGACGTTGTGCTGTTTTTTATCGGAAAAATTGATGTGCGGCGCGATGAGGTGCAGGTGCTGGTGGATGAAGTAACCCCACGCCAAAAAGCTATTGATGCCGAGCCGTCAGAATATGAGTTGGCCACACCCGCTTCATTAGCCGCATTGGCCTCTAGTTTTCCGAGTGATTTGTTTGATGAATCAAAAAGCGATGACGATAGCGAACCAGACGTGCCGCCCATGTTTATCGCTGATGCGGACTTGCAAGAGCCAGAATGGATGCGCGGCGAAGAAGACTATAGCCCTATTCAGCCGAAGTCTGTGGCGGCGGCAGCTCCGCCCGCGCCGTCGTTGGCTGTGTCAGAAACACACGTCACCGATAGCGTCACGGATGATTCTCCTACACTGCCAAAAGCTGAATCGAAGCGGACTCAAATTCCTCTATCAAATGGGCATCATCAGCCCACAGCGGCCCGCCAGCGCATTGTGGTGTTATATGAGTCGCCTACTGGTGACTTTGAGCAAGACTCAAGCCGCATTAAGCAACTTCATAACGTGATTAGCCAGTTTCCCGGCCAAGATGAAATGGCTATTCACTATATTTCGCCTGAAACCAACGTTTTGCTAGAGTTTCCAGAGATGCCCGTGGGCATTTGTGAGGATATGCTAGACGAATTGACCCGCGCTCATGTAGCTCAAGAGTGTATTTACATAGGAAGCGCCGCCGAATGAATGAAAAACTAGCAACCCTACGCCAACGCCATCCCCAACTAATCTTTAAACAGTTTGCTGTGCAATATAACCATGGTGAGGTGCATTTTTCGGCAGAGTTTTTGCTATTACCCGGCATTATTTTTCGGCCCCAAGTCGTGATTGAAGGCGTAGCGGCGGCCCAATGGGCGGCCATGCCCGCAACAATAATCGAAAACTTAGCCTTTCATCTGGGCATGGCCGAAATACTCAGCTATTGGAAGGCCGCCTGTCCGCCCGAAATCATAATTGAAGCAGGCTATTTGAACGATGAACAAATCGCGTGGTGGCAAGATCTCTTGCTGAATGGCATGGGCGAATTTTTCTACCAAAACCAAATTGACTT
>CAZLPC010000169.1:0-1098 GCA_964561305.1 uncultured Anaerolineae bacterium | reverse complement strand
TCACCGCGCCCGACTTTGTGAATATTCGGCTAGGAGCGCAGATCGAACCAACACAACCAGCCCGCTTTGAGACCGTGCTTGTCCCCGAAAAAATTCTTGTGCCGATTGGCGGCGGCAAAGATTCAATCGTCACCATTGAAACACTCGGTGAACATATTGAGAACTTGGGCTGCTTGGTGTTGAATAACAACCACGCCACCGCCGACACCATCCGCCTAAGCAAAGCTCAACAGACCATCTACGCCCGCCGCAGCATTGATCCGACCCTGCTAGAGCTTAATCAGCAAGGGTATCTCAATGGACACACGCCATTTTCATCGGTGTTAGCATTCATCGCCCTAACGGGTGCGGCGCTGTTTGGCTATCGCTATATTGCACTGTCTAACGAGCGTAGTTCTGATGAAGGTAATCAGATTTTTCATGGTCAGGTGGTCAACCATCAGTATTCAAAAACCTATCGTTTTGAAGCCAAGTTTCGAGACTATGTAGCGGCGTATTTAGCAACGACGATAGATTATTTTTCATATATGCGCCCCCTTTACGAGTTGCAAATTGCGGCGATGTTTGCGGAAATGACGGCTTATCATCCCATTTTTCGGAGTTGCAATGTGGGCCAAAAGACCAATTCTTGGTGTCATAGCTGCCCCAAGTGCTTATTTGTTTACAACATCCTCTATCCATTTATGAGTGCCGACCAGTTGGGGCAGGTGTTTAATCATGACTTGTTTGGCCGCGCTGATCTGTTGCCGATTGCCCGCGAGTTGGCAGGCTTGGCGGATGTAAAACCATTTGAATGTGTGGGCACGCACGAAGAAAGCCTAATAGCGTTTTATTTGGCCGCAGAAAAGTATCGTCAGCGCGATGAAGCCTTGCCTGTTATCCTCCAAACGTTGCACGATGAGGCGCTTGCTCATCAGCCCAACTTAGGCCAAAGAGCGCGGGCTTTGCTTCATGCGTGGAATCATGAAAACGCCATTCCTGATCATCTGGTCGGCTATTTGCGCCAACGCTTGGCAGCTGCGGTGGAGCAGATTGCATGGGCCTAAATGTGCTTTCAAAAGCTGAACGGGTCTTGATTTTGGGGGCTGGGCGTGAAGG
>CAZLPC010000168.1:3517-6923 GCA_964561305.1 uncultured Anaerolineae bacterium | reverse complement strand
CGGTGATTATCTTAGGTGGGCTAGACTCTATTTCAGGTGCAGTGATTGGTGGTGTGATTATTGGCTTATTGCAAAGTTATTCTAGTGGCTATATTGATCCGTGGTTGGGCGCTAATGCCGATTTCTTGGTGCTACAAGTGCCCACCGAACAAGTGTTGCCCTACATTGTGCTCATTGTAGTGCTGATGTTCCGACCCTACGGTTTATTTGGTCAAAAGCGCATCGAGCGCGTATAGAAGAAATTAATGAGGTTTTTGTAAAAAATGGCAACTCAAGCGGGTGTTTATCATGAAAGTTATCGCTCCGATATGCAACTGCGGCCCACTTCGTGGCAGCGGTATCGGTTGGCGTTGGTGTTGGCGCTAGTGGTTTTGCTGCCGTTAATAACGGGTGTTCGCGAATTACGCCTTATCAATACTGTATTGATTGCTTCAATTGGGGCTATCGGACTTAATATTTTAGTGGGCTATACCGGACAAATTAGCTTGGGGCAGGGCGCGTTTTTAGCGGTGGGGGCTTATTCAACTGGGTTATTGATGACTTATTATGACTTGCCGTGGCCCATTGCCTGCCTGCTGGCGGGCTTTATCACCGCAATTTTTGGTATTGTGTTTGGCATTCCGTCGTTGCGCTTAAAAGGGTTATATCTTGCAGTGGCTACGCTTGCTGCCCAAGAGATTGTCTCGTGGGGGGTACGTGTTTTTGACTTTATTGACGGCAAAAACGATAACGAAGCCCGCGAGTTGGCGATGCCGGTTGTGCGCTTGGCCGACACACGCATTAATGCCACCGGCATAGACAGCGAGCGCTCATTTTATGTGGTGGCGATGGCCATCTTGATTATAACGGTTATTTTAGTGACCAATATGTTTCGTACCCACATTGGTCGTGCTTTTATTGCTATTCGCGATCAAGATATTGCTGCCGAAGTAATGGGCGTTAATGTCTTCTTTTATAAATTGTTGGCTTTTGCAACCTCATCATTTTTTGTTGGCATTGCTGGCTCTTTGATAGCAATTCATAGCACCAACCTCACATTTGAACGCTTCACAATTGAGGTTTCAATTGAATATCTGGCCATGATTATTATCGGTGGGCTTGGTTCAATCTCTGGTTCAATCTATGGCGCGGCATTTATCAAGATTTTGCCCGAAATTTTACAAGATTTGGGCGAAGTTTTTGCCGAGGTCGGGCTTTTCTCAGCCAGAGATCTCAACCAATATATGCCCTCAATCGAGCAAATTGCATTTGGACTTGCCATTATCCTTACGCTAATCTTCGAGCCAGAAGGCATTAAAAAACTTTGGGCCGACGTGAAAGCGTATTTTCGTTTGTGGCCGTTCAATTATTAGCGACACAGGAGGTGTAACGCGACGAACAACGCAGGTATATGTCTAAATTTTCACGGCATCAAATAACTGATAAAGCATTTTATGAAAGGTAAAGTATCCCCATGATGAAAAAGCGTTTCCTCATCATTACAATCACCCTCTTTGTGTTGTTGGCTGTTGCTGGCCCCAGCTATGGCCCAACCACGCTAACCGCCCAAGACCCCGAACCTATTAAAGTTGGCGCAATTTTTGACCTAACGGGTGCTACTGCCGATGTAGGGCAGCTTTATGCTGAAGGTCTTGTAGCCTATGTTGAATATGTCAATGCTAATGGTGGTGTCGAGGGCCGTCCCCTAGAGTTGCTCTCGCAAGACTATGCTTATAGCGTTGAAAATGCCGAAAATCTTTATATTGAATATGTCAATGCAGGTGTTGTGGTTTTCCAAGGTTGGGGTACAGGTGATACTGAAGCCCTACGGGATCGCATCACAGAAGATCAAATTCCTTTCATGTCGGCTTCTTATTCGGCGGCACTTGGCGATCCAGCCGAAACGCCTTATAACTTCTTAGTCGGAACTTCCTATTCTGATCAATTGGTCATTCTGCTTCAGTTTATGCTAGAAGAATGGGAAGCCGAAGGTTTGACTGCTGAAGAGATGCAGGTTGCCTTTTTCCATAACGACAGCCCGTTTGGAACCTCGCCATTGGCCGATGGTGAAGCATGGGCCGCTGAGGCTGGGGTGGGTACAATACGCGTGCCCATGCCGCGTGGTGCAGCCAGCTTCGATGCTGAAATTACTACCAACATCATTGAACAAGGCGCTACCCATGTGATCGTACAAAATACATCGGGGCCGGCAGCTTTGTTGTTGCGTAATCTGGAAGACTTAGGCTTGCGTGAGTTTGTGATAGTTGGTTGCTTAAACTGGTGCGCCGATGAAATTTTGGTTAATGGTGCAGGCAGTGCTGCTGAAGGTGTGGTGGGGGCGTTGCCCTTTGGCCCCACTTCTGTTGAACTACCCGGCCAAGAACCCGTCCGCGAGTGGTTAGCTGCTCAAGGCGACCGCACACTTGAAGAGGCCTCGTTACACTATACTCAAGGTTGGTGGACAATGGCCATTATGGTCGAAGGTATCCGCCTAACATTGGTAAATGGTCAAGAACTGACAGGCGCAAACATTCGCGCTAACCTCGAAACCCTAGAGAATTTTGAGACTGGTGGTATTACTGCGCCCATTACCTTCACGGACGAAGATCATCGTGGCAACCGTGCCTTGGTGGTCTATCGAGTCGAAGATGGTGTGTGGGTGGCCGCTAGCGACTTGATTGATTTACGTGCTGAAGAAATGATGGAAATGGAATAAGCCATTTTTAGGCTGTGGGGGCCAATGGCCCCCACACTGTTGCAATGATAATTAAATAATTAAAGAGATGAACGAATGGCCGAAACAACTGTCGAAACATTGTTGGCGCTTAATAATATTGAAGTGATTTATAACCGCGTGGTGCTGGTGCTAAAGGGCCTTTCTATTAGTGTTCCTAAGGGGCAAATTGTGGCCTTGTTAGGATCTAATGGGGCCGGCAAGACTACTACGCTTAAGGCCATTTCGGGCCTGCTAAAACCCGATAATGGTGCTGTGACCGATGGGGATATTCAATTTGAAGGCAAGCCTATCCATACCCTAGATGCGTCGGCTATTGTTAAGCGCGGCATTTTTCAAGTGATGGAAGGGCGGCGGGTTTTCGAGCATCTGACTGTTGAGGAGAACTTGCGGGCAGGGGGCTATATCCAAAACAACCCGCTAGAGGTTCGGCGTTCGATGCAATTGGTCTATGAATATTTTCCGCGTTTGCGGGAGCGCCGCGGCCAACAAGCTGGCTATATGTCTGGCGGCGAACAACAGATGTTGGCCATTGGCCGCGCCATGATGGCAACCCCCAAGCTCATTTTACTGGATGAGCCTTCTTTGGGCCTTGCTCCTTTGTTGGTACAAGATATTTTTGAGATTATTCAGCGCATTAACCGCGAGCAAGGCACAACTATTTTATTGGTAGAGCAAAACGCCAATCTTGCT
>CAZLPC010000168.1:0-3507 GCA_964561305.1 uncultured Anaerolineae bacterium | reverse complement strand
ATCGGTCGCTGACTTTGCTTATATTATGGAAAATGGGCGGGTGGTGCTGGATGGCACACCCAAAGATCTTAAAAACAACGCTGATGTGCGCGAGTTCTATCTGGGCCTAACCGAAGTGGGCACGCGCAAAAGCTACCGCGATGTTAAGCACTATAAACGCCGCAAACGCTGGCTTTCCTAGCTATATCTACTACAAAGGGCGAAAGGGTTAAAAATTATTGTTCTCCTTCTTTTCCTATTAAATTTATATAACTAAAATAAAATAATTTTGCCTAAATATGAAAAAAATATAAAACGCCGTTTGCTTCCTCATTACATTGTCCGTACATACTTTCTGGTGTTCGTTGTTCCGTCAATTTAAATTCAGGAGATTTTTGTATGCGGACCCATGTTCTACGTGCGCTGACTTTTTTGATCGTCATCGCGATTGTACTTCCTTTGGCTGGCCCGTTTAGCGTCCCTGTGGCCACCACCGCTGCCCAAACTGATGCTCCCCCTGTTCTCATTTTGCCTGTTAACCAAGCCCAGTTCTTGCCCGGTGTCTTTTTTGATATTCGTGTCGAAGTTCATGCCGATGTTTTGCCCGAAGACTTTAGCGCCACCATTGATGGCCAACCCATTGGCGAATTTTTTGGCGCTGAAGGTATCTCAGAAACTTGGGAATTCGGCAGCACACCCACCACTTCTAACTCGGTCATTTGGCGTAATGTCTTCTTCCAAACGGCTGGCGTTTATACCGTTGAAGTGATCGCTGGTGGCGAAACCCACACAGTGGTGTGGACTGTGCGTGAAATTAGCGCAGGCGCAGGTGCGCGTAACGTTATTCTCTTCATTGCCGATGGTGGCTCGGTGGGTGTCTTTACGGCTGCTCGCTTGATCTCGCGTGGCATGGAGCAAGGTACATATAACAGCTACCTAAGCTTTGAAGAATTTGAAGAATTTGGTTTGCTGAGTACCAGTGGCATTGACTCCATTATCACCGACAGCGCCAACAGTGCCAGCGCCTATAACACTGGCCACAAAACTGCTGTCAACGCCAATGGTGTGTATCCGGATACTAGCCCCGACTTGCTGGACGATCCTCGCACCGAAAAACTCGCTTCAATTTTGAAGCGTACCCGTGGCATGAGCATTGGTATCGTCACAACCTCTGACTGGACAGATGCCACCCCTGTGGCTGTGTTTGGTTATGGCCGCGACCGTAGCACCTTCACGCGCTTGGCATTTGCTGCCCAACCGCTTGATGAGGGTCTGTTCCCTGAAGTCATCTTTGGTGGTGGGGCCCGCTATTTGTTGCCGACCAGTGTCGAAGGTGGCCGCCGTACCGACGAGCGCAATCTTTTCGATGAATACGAAGCGGCCGGCTATACTGTTGTTACCACCAACACCGAACTTCAAGCTGCTGTAGCCGAGAACCCAGAGCGTATCATTGGTATGTTCCATCCCAGTGATATGAACGTGTGGCTAGACCGCAACGTTTTCACCGACAACTTGGGCACGCTTACCGACCAACCCGGCTTGGTAGATATGACCTTAGCTGCTTTGGAAGTGTTGAACCAAAACCCCAATGGCTTCTTTCTTGAAGTAGAAGCTGCCAGCATTGACAAGCAACTGCACCCCATGGACTTTGATCGCGCCTTGGCCGATACTATTGAATTTGATCGGGCTGTGGCGGCGGCTGTCGAATGGGCAGCTGCCAATGCTCCTGACACGTTGATCATCGTCACTGCTGACCATGCACACAGCTATGATGTATATGGCACAGTAGACGTTGTTGCTTTTAATGACGCGACTGATGATTCTGGCCGCCGTAACGCGATTGGTATTTACAATGCTGCTGGTTTCACCACCTACGAAGATGCCGACGGCGACTTCTTCCCCGATGATTGGGCCCCAAGTGTTGTTTTGGCACAAGGCAAAGTAGAGAATCCTCCCTTTACCGAAGATTTTCAAGTTAGCCCTGTGCCCCGCGTTCCAAGCAGCGTAGATTCCAACGGCTTCAATATAGACAATCCTGATGATGACCCCAATGGCTTGCCCTTGGGTGGCAACTTGCCCGAAGGCGCGACCTCTAGCGTCCATACTTTGCAAGATGTACCTGTTTATGCCACCGGCCCCGGTGCCGACTACTTTGGCCGCGTGCAAGAAAACATCGAAGTGTTCTTTGGCATTGCCTATGCTTTGGGCCTAGACCCCATTGCCGAAGCTCAATAACAGACGCTAAATAAAATATTAGACTGTGTTGGTTGCAGCTAGCCTGCAACCAGCACAATATTTCACTATAAATACCTATTTTTTCTCGCTACACTATTAATTATTGAAATGCACGTTGTACCGTCAAAAAGTTTAAAAGGTAGACTGAACAATATGATTAAAAGACTGATCGCTTCACTTTGGGTGATAGGCGTATTGATTTTTGTCACTACCGCTATCACTATTGGGCATTCATCTGCCGATAACAGCAGCACCAGCTTTGCCCAAGCCGAGCAACGTCGTGCAACTGTTACCCCCACTGTTACCCCAACATTCACCACCATACCTAGTCGCATTTCAGCTACACCTACACCACTTGATGCCAATCTTGCGCCCGGTGTCGCCCGCGATGCCGCCCGCGCCACTGATGAGGCCTACTCGCCCCCTAACCCCAATCCTATTGAATTTGATGAATTTCCTGTTGAGTTGCAATTTGACGAGTTTTTTGTGAGCTTCGACATGCGGCGCGGCTGGATAATGACCGATAAACTGCTGTCTTTGGATGGTCAACAAGTGATCATGCAAGGTTATGTTGCACCCCCACTGAAGCCGCGCATTGACTTTATGGTACTGACCAAGATTAAGCTGGCTTTTTGTCCATTTTGTTCGACAGATGCCGACTGGCCCGATGATATTGTACTGATTTATTTGCCCGATGAGATGGTGTTATCGAGTGAATATCCGGTGCGAGTGGTGGGCACGCTAGAAGTTGGCTCGGCCCGCGATGCCGATACAGGTATGGTGAGCCTGATTCGCATTTATGCCGATGAGGTGGAGGTTTTGAATTGAACCTGAGGCTTCAAAACCTCGTGCATGTCTATAAAAGCCCCATCGCTATTGAGCGACCAGTATTGAATATTGCTGATTGGGAGCTTAACGCCGGCCAGCAGGTGCTGTTGCGCGGGGTCAGTGGCAGTGGCAAAACCACGCTTTTTAACGTCATTTCGGGCTTATTGGCTCCTACTCAAGGTGACGTGTGGTTTGATCAACAATCGCTGTACGCGCTTGATGCAGCCCAACGTGACCGCTTTCGGGCCCAAACCATTGGCTATATTTTTCAGACGCATCATCTCTTGGGCCCCTTAACAGCACTCGAAAATGTGATTATGCCGATGGCCTTTGCCCGTAAATATCCGCGCCATACATGGAAAAAGCGGGCCCAACAGTTGTTGGCCCATGTTGGCTTGGCCGATTATGATCGCTATCGTCCTGCCCAACTTAGTACAGGGCAACGCTTGCGGGTGGCGGTGGCCC
>CAZLPC010000167.1:0-6926 GCA_964561305.1 uncultured Anaerolineae bacterium | reverse complement strand
CGTCGTAGCCCAACTAACCGATGATCCGACTACCACCTCAACGGTGCGTACCTTCCCCGGACTTGGTGATTTGCCCGATTGGAATTCAGTTGTTACCTGTGGGTTCAACTGCCCGCCCTTCCAGCTTTATCACACGGACGAGACTGGCAACTGGGAGATTTTCCGCCTTGATGGTGCGGATCAAATTAACCGCGAGACCATTCGTCTTAACTTGTCGCAAGGCTTCGGCGAAGGTGTGGACGATGTTGCACCAAGCCGTTCGCCCAACGCCGAGTGGATCGTCTTCAGCAGCAACCGTGATGGCAACTGGGAAATCTATGTTGCACCGACCAACGGCGATGCCAGCCTGATCCAACGAGTCACATTCAACACCTTTGCCATTGATACCGATCCGGTATGGGGCCCGCATAACTATGTGGTCTTTGAAAGCACCCGTGACGGCAACTGGGAACTGTATGTGGTAGACATGGAAACCGGCCAAGAGTTCCGCTTAACTGAAAATGAAGCCAACGATATCAATCCCTATTGGTCGCCCGATGGGTCTAAACTCATCTTCCAAAGTGATCGGGATGGTTTCTGGCAGATTTATGAACTTGACTTGGTTAGTCGCAACGTTCGCAAACTGAGCGACGGTCAAGGCCCAGATGTTGATCCGCAATACTCACATAATGGCCGCCAAATTGTCTTCCGCTCTTATCGGGATGGCGACAACAGCGTGCTATATGTGATGGATGCCGACGGCACAAACGTAGAAGCCATCACTGCCACCGATGAAGATGCCACGAACCATGCGTGGTCGCCCAATGATCAATTGATTGCTTTCCAGTCGAACCTAGACGGTGACTTGGACATCTATATCTATGAAGTTGCGACAGGCGAGCGTCGTCAATTGACCGACAACGACATTCCCGACTATGCCCCAACATGGCTTTGCAATTCTACGCATGTTTTGTTCACATCCGATATTGAGGGCAACCCCGATATCTATGAAGCCTTGGCGGTTCCAGTCAGCGATCCAGCGATTTTGGTGGAAGAAGAAGCGGAACAAATGACCTTTGAAGCATTCAATGACATTTATCCCGTAGGCACACCTTCAGAGGAAAATGCCAGCCGCGAAGGTCAAACGGTACTGGGTGTTTTTGGCGAGCAAACCACCTTCTTGTTGCCCGACTTCTCGCTGACCAACATTGATCTCAGTTTCACAGGTGTAGAAGCCAACGAAGAGTTGGGCATTGATGCCTGTAGCATCAACTAACCACTATCATCGTTAGCAAGTCAATATGATAAAAGAGGGCGGCAACGCCCTCTTTTAATTAGCAATAAGGAAAAGGCAACCCAAACTAGCGATTGCCTTTCAAAACGCTTTTTTATGCTAGATGAAGAACTTGCTATTCGACAATGGCATACACACGCACGACATCATCGTCGCCCGCGACCGCCAATAGGGTTTGATCAGGACTCCAGACAACGCTTTGAATCCAGTCGTTGGCTTCATCGGTGAAGAATAGTAATTGTCCGCTTTCGACATCAATGACATATAACCCACGGCTAGAACCAAACGCCAGCAATGTGTCATCAGGACTAAAGGCAATATCCATGCCCAAGCCGTCTACAATTGGGTCTAGTTCATGGATAAGCTCGCCAGTGGCAGCATCGCGGATCGTAGCATCAAATGCCCGCAAGGTGGCCATATAGCGGTTGTCGCTGGTATAGATGATGCTATTGATCATGGTATCTGTGCCAACTGCGTCTTCAAGTTTTATAGTTTCAGTAATTTCAGGGGCACTTTGCGTATCCCAAATATATAAGAAGCGGTCGCCATCGTTAAACGAGAGTTGGGCGCTGTCAGGGCTGAAAGCTGTGCCGCCAATATAGGTGTTGTGATAGAAGCTAGTTGCGACAGCATCGCCAGTGGAACTAAAAAGTTGTACAGCGATGGCTTGGCTAAGCACTAATGCCACAAATTGCGAGCCATCGGGCGAGTAGGCGAGGCTTTTTACAGAGCTGGTCACGGCGATTTCGCTGCGAACACTGGCCGATGCCACATCCCAGATACGAATTTTGCTATTGTGTCCGGTCAAAAGGCTACTACCATCAGGGCTAATGGCAATGGCTCGCACCCGTTGATTGTTCGAGTCATCGGTGGGTTGGGTGATGGTTTGCACTTGCTCACCAGTTTCCACATTCCAAACAATGACGTTGTTGTCTTCTGCACCTGTAATCAGCAATGAACCATCAGGGCTAAAGGTCATGCCACTGACAGTGCTGGTATGGCCTGTCCATTGTGCGGGTTCGCCACCGTCCACAAAATCCCACACCAAAATAGCATTGCTGCGGTTCACAGCGAACAACTTGGTGTTATCAGGGCTAATCAGCACCGGAACAGCTGTGTTTAACGAAAGCGACGGCACACTGGTATAGATAGCCGATTGACCGACATCAAAGACTGTTAATTTTGAGCTTTGATTGGCTGCCACATATTGACCATCGGCGCTATAGGCAAGGCGTGACGGGCTGTTAAAGTCGCTCTCAAATGCGGCGATCATGTCGCCACTTGCAACATCATAAAAGGCGCTGCTGGTTCCTGCGCCAACGGCAAGTGTTTGGCCATCGGGCGACACAGCAAAGTCTACTACTTCGCCACGCGTCGTAATTAGTTCGGGTTCGCTTGTGGTGTCTAGGGCGGTGGCTTCATATTTCCAAACCCCAACCGTGCTGCCAACCAAAATATATTGACCATCGGGCGACCAAGTTACGCTGCTTGTGTTTCCACGTCCAATGCGGCGCAAGAGTTCTAGGTTGCGGACATTATCGGCGGTGATGGTAGAGCGGTCGCTGCCGCCTTGGGCAAAGGCCATGCTGGCCGGAACAACCAATAAGCATAGCAGCAACAATAAGACACGAAATTTCATAGCATACTCCTTTTTATAGCGAATTTACCCTATCATCTTCATGATATAAATTGAGCGTACCATCAGCGTGCCATTGTGTCTTATAAAGCGTGCCAATAACGGAATTATCCCTCACCATTTTGTCCGAACAGGGAGCGTGCGTGTTGCACCAAGAGAGCGTGCATCTGAAACTGACCGCCGGGTACAACTTCTAGCAAACCACGCTCGACCAAACGGCGCACAATTGGGCGTGCATCTTCTATTTCCCACACTGCTTGCATAGCCTCTAGCTCAAAAATAGCAGGTTTGGGTGCAAATACTCCCAATAGTGCAAAACACTTGCGACTATTGACATCTAGCGATGATGTGCTGAGGGATAGCAACGCAGAAAGGGTGGTCGGAACGTCATCTTCGGGGTGTTGGCGGTCGTGGGGAGCGCGTGCTTGCAAAAGACGTGTCCCTTTTTGCAGTTCTTCCAATAAGTCTTCTATGCCCCAGCCCAGCGCAAATTCCTCGCGCAGAAGCCGCCCCGCCACTTGGATGGCCAAGGGCAGTCCTTCTAAGTCGCGCACCAGCATTTTGGTGGCTTCGGGGTATTTCGCCACCGTATCGGGAGTCAATGTTTCGAGCAGCATAAGCGCCTGCTCATCACTTAAAAGAGGTAGCTTAAACAGTTCTTTGTTATGCCGAATGAGCGCTTGGGCCACCCGATTAAGGCGTGTGGTAATCAGGGTAACGCTTTGAGTTGTGCCAATGTTAAGGGGCGTAAAATGTGCCTCGTCCCAAATATCATCCACAATCAACAGTACTGTTTTGGTGCTAAGGGTTTGGGCCAAGAGTTGAGATGCATCTTTAACCGAGGTCATCTGCTGAACGTTATCCACGCCCATTGCAGTACCCCATTGCACCAAAATGGCCAGTATATCAGGCGTTTTGCCTAATGATGCCCAAAAAATGCCGTCTTTAAAGCGTGCTTGCAACAATGAGTCGTGGGCTAGCGCCGCTGTAATCGTTGTTTTGCCGATGCCCGGCCACCCTTGTACGACTACGCGCGTAAAGGCTCCTGTATCGCCACTAGGTTCTAAGCGGGTGCGGAGTGTTGCCAGCACCTCATCGCGCCCTATCAGCATTTGTGGCATAGGGGGCAATACGCCGCCGCCAAATGTTAATGTATCGAATGGCTGGCCCTGACGAATACGCTGGGCAAGCGTGATAGTTTCGTCATCTAGGGTATCGTTTTCTTGTGCACAACGTTGGGCAAGGCGTTCATAATGCTCGAGGGCAAGATTTTGCTGGCCATTTTGAACATAGCACCGCAACATCCACCGATGCAAAATTTCATTTTCTGGATCAAGCATCAGCCACCCACTTAACAAGCGGATGGCATCGGGATAGCGGTTTTGGGCTTGCGCTTGTAACACCAATTGCTCTAAAACTGGTACAAGACGCTGGTGTAGCTGCGTATTGGTGAGCTGTTGCCATGTATCAAACTGAGGAGCATTGTCAACATAAAAGCTCTGTAAAAACGAAGTAGCCCAGTGTTCGATCTTTTCGTCAACAGCGGCCCAATTACCTTCATTTAGTAAGCGTTCTAGTTGCCAAACATCGGTTTCAATAGCCGCGAGCTTTGAAATTTGTAGGGTTTGGCGGTCGGCTTTAATATAGGTCCCCACAGCCGATTGGTTAAGGACAGATAACATGCGACGGAGTTCGGCGCGGGCGGTTTGGGGGTCATCCATTGTCCACAACAAATTGCAGAGGTGTTCACGGGTGTGGGGGCGGCGTGTTATCACCAAATAAACCAACAAGGCTAGGGCTTTGCGCCGTGAAATAACAATGGATTCGGTTCCAACGTGTATTGTTGGATAGCCCAATAAATCAATTTTTAGCATAAGTAAGCGTCGTCACAATTTGTTATTTGAACAAAATGATAGCCGATAGTATAGCGGATTGTGAGGGGTTGCAAAAATTGAAGGGCAACAACTTTTGTGTAGAGCATTGTTTTTTAAGCAAGACGGATTTTGGCCAAAAGATGGCGCATCTTTTGAATGATACGCCGTCTTTTTGCAAGATTTATACTTTTTGAACCACAGTAATCATGCGGGTTGCCCCCTCTGACCAGTCAAGTGGTTGATCCAGTCGAAAATCGCCATAATAGTCTACGATCTTCAGTCCGCCTACAATATCTTCGGCAGCCATCCGAAACTCTTGCGGGGTCAGGCTACGCTCACGCGACCGATCATAATAGGTGTAGTGTTCGCCGTTTTCATAGACGTGCATTTCCATCTCTATCTCATAGAGGGCGGTTGCTACATCGGGTTTAGGTGTGTTTTTGCCCCATACAAAAGTTACTGTTACGCCATCGCGTTCGGCTGTCCATTCATGATGATCAATCTTATAAGCATGGGCATTTTTGGGGTGAATTTGTTCGATAAGGTATAACCCACCCGGACGCAGCGCGGCCTTCATAGCGTGTGCATGGGCAATGACAGCTTCTGGACTTAGTAAAAAGTCGCTGGCATCAAACACACAAATAGCAAAGTCTACGGGGGTTTCTAGGGTAAAGTTACTCATATCTGCTTCAAAGAAGTATGCATCTAAGCCTTCGGCATTGGCCCGATCTTGGGCATAGCTGACCATGGTGCCGCTAAGATCCATGCCGAAAGCGCGAATGCCGCGGCGGGCAAAGGCGCGGCTATGATAGGCTGGGCCACAGGCCACTTCTAGCATCGTTTGGATGGGTTGGCCCGTATATTGATGAAATAGTTGTTGGCAAAAATCAATTTGATCGCTGATATCACGGTCAAAAACAATATCATAGTAATGTGCGCGGAGATACACATCATTGAGGTTGATGTTGGTTGTAGTCATGTCGTCACCTTAATTGGCGCTAGTTGAATGGTTTAGTCGTTATTGTTTTGGCGATTGGCTTGGTGTTTTTGGATCGATTGCTTGACGAATGTCGGCAAATGATCACCAAAGCGGGCTTGCCACGCCGGATCAAGGTGATCGCGGTGGGTAACGACGCTACGGCAATTTGAGGCACCGCACTTGCACGGCATTGAAAAGGGGACACTAATTTCGGTAGTGGCATAGTCATAGGTCACTTCTTCGCCCGCGGCAATATCGCGGCTGGCAACTAGGGTTTGGTCGTCGCGCCACCACGAGTTGGGATCGCAACAGTGATTCATATAACCATCGTCATCATCACTATAGATGAACGTATTTGCATCGCACTGAAATGCAAACCACCAGAACTCGTCGCGTTCTGCTTCTGGCATGGCCCAAAAATCATCCATCGAAACCATCGTACATGTTTCGTCCCATTGGAATAAAATTTCACCAGCTTGAATGGGGCGGGTAGCAAGAAGTCCTGTGCCATGAATGACGTTTTCAGTGGATACTTTTAGATAAGTGGGGTGCATATAAGTTTAGTTGGGGTATCCTTTCTATAAATACACCAAAATATAATTCTAGCAACGTAGTATAAATGGCTTAGGTAGCGCCTGCAACCAATTATAACATAATTGTGAAAGCTGTTTCGGTTTTGAATTAATGCCTAACCAAGCGTTGCATAATCGGCTAGATGGTACATAATACAAGCCGCAAATTTCTAAATACTCAGTCGAGTCTCAGTAGATCACATTTTTAGAAAAAAGCATGGGCGAGCACGCAGGCATCGCCCCTACAATGGTGCGGCCGTGCGGTTTTCGCGGTAGGGGCTGTGCCTATGTGCCAGCCCAAAACACCAAATTGTGATCTACTGAGTCTATATTTTCATAGGAGATAAATGACGCACAAATGAAGATTCCGTTTGGCGGTCGTGTACTTGTGTTGGGGTGCGGTTCAGTGTCGCGCTGTTTGCAACCTTTGATCTTGAAGCATTTTGAGATGGATTTCTCTAAGCTCACCATTTTAGATTTTGAAGACCTGCGCCATTTGATACCCGATACCCTTGCGGCAGGGGCCACCTATGCCCAAGAGCGCATTACTCCTGATAACTTGGGCGAGGTGTTGGGGCGGCATGTGGGCCCC
>CAZLPC010000166.1:0-6941 GCA_964561305.1 uncultured Anaerolineae bacterium | reverse complement strand
CGATCAGGCGCAACAGTGTGGTTTTGCCACACCCAGACGGGCCTAATACCGCTAACAACTCACCCGACACAACCGTCAACGACACATCGTGCAACGCAGCGATGTGGGTCGCATTTTTGCCGTAATATTTGCTTAGTCGGGTGAGTGTAACGGTGGTCATGGCTTAAGGCTTAGCGCCAGATTTCCATTTCGCCACCAAGCGCCAATTGCACCTCGGCTTCGGGGCCCAACCAGCGATCATAAATTTCAAAATAGGTTCCTTCCGTCCAAATATCTTGGAGGATGAAGTTGATGCTGTCGCGCCAATCAGAGTCGTTTTCAGGCAGACCGATACCAAATTGGACAGGATTAAAACCATCGGACAATAATACCAACGAATCATCTCCTGCTGAGAGTGCCGCAAGGGTGATGCCATCTTCAGCATAACCATCAACGGCCCCATCGCGCAGGGCTTGCACTGCCGCAATCTTATCGGTAAATTCGACAATTTCTGGCGCGGGGCCGCCGTTGGCTTCAACATAACGTTGCCATGCGCCAATCGCCGAGCTGCCTGCATTCATCGCCACAATACGACCAAACAGATCATCAATGCTCTCAAACTCGCCCTCGCGCACCAAAAAGGTTTGGCTATCCCAGAAGTATGTGATGCTAAAATCAACAGCTTCTTCGCGGCTACGGGTGTGGTTCATACTGGCCACCGCGAGATCGATTTGGCCTTCTTGCAAGAAACTGATGCGAGTGGTTTCGTCCACGCGCACTTGTTCAATTTCGACACCAAGCCGTTCAGCAATTTCGTTTGCCAAATCAACATCAAAGCCAATCCAGTTGCCATCTTCATCAATGTAACTGAGCGGCGGATTATCAAAACGGATACCAATCCGCACTACCCCAAGCTCGTTCACCCGATCCAGCGTGGATTCGCCGCCCGATTGTGCATCAATTGCTGTGGGTTGCGTCGGTAGCGACACCACCACGATCGCTACTAAAACAAACAACATAAGTAAGCTACCGAACATTTTGAGCATTGTTCATCCTTTTTAAGCACTATGATTACAACAGATGCGTGACATGGTGTTTCACTGTATGGGGCTTTGCCCACCAAACAGCCAACTGAGAGATGAGTAACGCCACGCTGGCATATAACAAGCCGATGAAGATATAGAGTTGCACAGCATATTGGCTGTTTTGCAGATTGCTGCCCAGCGTAGCACGTCCTACAAACGTTAATTCGGCGACAGCAAGGACGCTGATCACCGAGGTGTCTTTGAAGATGGTGATGGTCTGATTGGTGAGGGCTGGCCACAAGCGATGCAACGTATGCCGCAGACGCAACCACATGATTCGGAGCCGATTGCCGCCTAACAAGATGGCAGCCGATACTTGATTTTGCGGCATGGTCAGCCAGCCAATTTTGATGATTTCGGCGAAATATGCCGATGCGTACACTGTCAGCGCAATCATCGCCGATTCAAGCGGATCGAATTGTAGATCGAAACGCCGCCCCCCTACGAATTGATGCACAAATAGCAGCAAAAATAACAATGGCAGGCCGCGCCCTAGATTGATGTACACGCTGGCCAGCCAACGCAGGGCCCGCCATCGGCTGGCCGCCATCATGCCGACCACGATGGCAAGCAAAAATCCCATACATACAGAGCCAAGTGCGATCAGCACACTTAGCAACAGACCACCCGGTCGTTCTTGCGGAAAGCCGATCAGCAAGTTGGGCAATACACGCCATAAAAACGCGAACAGTTCAGCGGACAACATAATACTTCCTCGGATTGGGCAACACCAACCATAATACCAACGAAAAAACCGCCGAAAAGACGAGATAGCTCACGATGGCGAACAAAATTAGATCGACCGCTTGAAACGTTTGGGTGATAATCGTGAAAATGGCATTGTAAAATTCGGGCACCGCCACAAAAGAAGCTAGCGTCGTGTTTTTCATGTTGTGTACAAGCCGTGTGATGATCTCAGGTGAGGTTGTACGCAAACTATGGGGCAAGACAAAGCGCCAGTAAGTTCCGTCAGTGCTTGCGCCCAATAGATGGGCCGACTCTAGTTGCCGTTGTGGGATCGTCGCTGCGCCGGCCCGCAATATCTCGGCGATATAAGCGCTGGTGTTGAGCGTAATCCCGATCATAGCACCAATCGCATAGTAAGGAATCAGCAAGCGCCGATTGAGGATTTCGGTGCTATTCTCGCGCAGATAGAGCATTGCTTCGCTTTGGAAGAAGATTTCACGGCGCGACTCTTGATCAAATGCATTCGGCAAGCCATACGCAAACAGCAAGATCAGTACCAGCGTCGGAATGTTGCGGAACGTCTCGATATAGATGCGCCCTACTCCTCGCACCAGCGGCCATGGCGACAAGCGCAACCGATTCACCATCACGCCAAGCCCCATGGCTGCAACTGAGGTGATCAGGGTGATCAGGGTCGTTAGGATCACGCCATCTTCAAGCCGCGCTTGGGCATCTTCAGAGAGCCAAGGCAGAAAATGTAGCACAATATCCCAGAGCAAATCCCACATGAAGCCCACCGTTAGCTACAATTTTTGCAAGTCGGCGCGACGCTTTCGTTTTCCATTAGGAGCCCCTGCTCCCACCGCCGTTGAACCACCGCAATATCCAGTGCAGCAGGGTCTTGATCTACCCCCGGCAACCACACCGTGCGTTCGGCACACAGATCTTTTTGCGGAGCATACATCGGCAAGGGGCCAAAGTGCAGTGGTTTTAGGCCTTCGTAAGGTGTTCGCACACCCATCGTTTGCATGGCTTCGCCGAGAGCAACCAGCCAGTCACGACCCAGCGCCTCCAGATCATCCACCAGCCGGAAGCGATCAACCTTATATTCGGCTTCAAGTTGCCACATCTCAGCCGCGACCCGTTGCGGCGACCGATAACGGATATTCACGCCAAAATTGGAAGGGATACAATCCTCACAGCCTGTTTCACAATCACAGCCGCGTGTGGCAGCAATCGTGATGGAAGTATAGCCGTGATGTTGCCGCCATAAGTTATGATAAGGTTCAAAATCGAGGAGATCGCGTGCAGGCAAAGGTAGTTGATTCAAATCGCGCAAAGTTGGCCGTGGCTTTGTAATGGTCAGTGTATCGTTTTCACAATACGCAATGCCTCGAATGCTGGATAGAGAGTAGTGCTCATTTTGGAGAGCAACCAGTAGTTCGACGAGGGTTTGCTCCCCTGCGCCGAGAACTAACGTTGCCCCTAGCGCTGCATAGGGTTGGGGTTCAAACGTCGCGTCGGGCCCACCAAAGACGACCGACGCGCCTTGCTCCGAAACCCACTGCCCTAGTTCGAGTGCCCGCCCGCGCAGCGTAATTAAACTCGTGATGCAGACCACATCCGGACGATGCGCTTCAAAAGTGGCATAAAAATCATCAATTCCATTCGCAAACGTGCCATCAAACACCGAAACGGCGTGACCAGCGTTGCGGGTTGCCGCTGCCAGATAGAGCAAGCCCAATGGAAAGTAAGGTGTGTTCCAGCCTTGTTCTAAAACGCTATCTTTTAGGAAGAATGGATAGGCGAATAAAATCTTCATGATAACAATCCTTTGAGATAAGTTGCCGTGTGAGGAGCCAGTGCGGGATTAGCCGCTAGTTCTTGGCGCAAGCGGTCGAGATCATCAGGCGTATCGATGTCGTACCATTCTGGTAGTAGATACACGCGCAACTGATTTTTTTCGGCTTGACGGATGGTGTCGCGGCTGACAGTGGGGGTGCTCATTTCCACATCGAAAACACAATCATGAGGCACTTTCAACCCAATCCCATAGTAGCCACCATCATCACTGGGTCCTAACACCACATCAACGGACGGATCAGTCAGCACATCAAATCCCCGTGCTAGATACGGTGGCGGCAATGTCACACTATCGCCATCAATAGGCATCACCTGCTGATAGCCTGATAGAAAAGCACAACGTACGACGTTTTTTAGCCGCTCGTCAAGGGTCGCACCGTCTTGCAGATACAGCACAAAATCCGGCGCAAGGCCTGTAAAATAGGTGTGTGCAGTGGCGGGTGTGTATGCGATGGCATAAGCGCAATCGGGAACTTGACGCATGGCCGCAATTTTATCGCGCAAAAAACAGTCGTATAACGCGGCGGCTTGTTCTGGATTAAGCATAGGCAGCAAGCGTGTTTTGGTGTGATGCGGAATAGGTTGTTTGGCCATCAAAATCAGTAACCGCTGCATCCCAAATTTGCCCTAATCAACTTGTTTAGGCATCGAACAATCTAGCGTGCATACCGAAAAGTGGTCTTTAAAATGTGATAGGCTGCCAGAAAAGAGCCGCGCAATGTGCCAGAAATTTTAGACTTGCCCCCAGCACGCCGATGATAACTGATCGGGATTTCGTGAATACGATACCCTTGCTTGGCAGCTTTGACCATCATTTCCGTTGTCCAGCCAAAGGTCATTTCTTGCATATTCAAACTGACAAAAACGGGTTGTTTTATGGCACGAAACGGCCCCAAGTCAGTTACTTCGAGCTTGTAAAATAGCCGCATGAGGCGTGATGTCAGCCAATTGCCAAAGCGGGCATGGGGCAGCAACGCAGCTGGATCATGTTGGCCCCGCATCCGTGAGCCAATGACCATATCCGCCTGATCAGCACGAATCGGCTCGACCAGTAGCGGAATTTCGGCGGGATCATCCGCACCATCCCCATCCAAAAATACCAAGACATCATAATCAGCAGCAGCTTGGGCCCCTGCATAACAAGCATAGCCATAGCCGCGCCGCGTTTCGTCCACGACCACCGCGCCCAAGTCGGCGGCAATGCGGGCCGTGGCATCCGTCGAGCCATTATCCACCACAAAGATCTGATCCACCACACCCGCCGGAAAAGCAGCAATCACCCCACCAATGGTCACTTCTTCGTTTAAAGCTGGGATGATTGCTGCGATACGCATATGAAATCTTTCTTGATTAGCTTATGCAGTCTTGGCTACATCAAGTGAAGGCGTTGTCGGTTGACTCGCGTCTCGATTGAAAAACCGTTGCAACAAGGCATCATAACGTGCTTTCAGGTAGGCATCTACGCCGATCGACCGCCCTGCACCCGTCACGCCAACCAACGCCAGCGCCGCGAGGATCATGTAGTAGCTCCATGCCCACTCACCCGTGCCAATCGAGATGAGATAGGTGTTTAGCACGAAGAAAAAGCCACCTAACGCTACCGGCCGAGTGAGGAAACCCACCAGCAAAAAGACACCCAGTGCCAGTTCAGTGACCAATTGGAACGGCGCAAACACAGCGCGTGCAGGAATAATAACATCACGGATAAACGATTCGTACCATGGCAATGAATCTTCATTCAGTTGATATTCGAGGAAACCTTGTAGGCCATCGGGGGTATAGAGATCTTTGTCGAGGTTTTCGACCCAAGTTGCGATGAACAATACACCGAGCAAGATCCGCAGCAGTGCGACCCAAAAAAGCGACGTTTTGGGTTCTTCTAGCCAATGTCTTAGCTGTGCCATGTGTGTGTCTCCTTGTTGGCTTGTTGACGATACCGTGTTGGGGATTCTTACGAAGATAAGTCAAAAACAGGCCTCTCTAAGACCGAGGCCTGTTGTGTGGATCGTGTTGGAGCTATTCCATTTCTTCTTCCATCATGTCGTCAATGAGGCCTTCGGGGCCGGGGAAACCACCCATTGCATGGCTGAAGGTCACAACACCCATTTCGCCGGGATTATCGCCATAGGTTTGGCCATCGGCATGATAGGCCAATACAATGGTTTGGTAGTCATTATCAGACTCGACTTGGAAGGCGAAGTAACCAAAGCCATCCTCATCGGCCTCAAACACGCCTTCTGAACCAGCCGCAGGGCCCATGCTCATGTTGTCCATATCCATCATATCGTTAACCCACCACACGGTATAGACACCTTCAGGAACCAAGCCTTCAGCGACAACACCGACAGTGGTCAAACCATCCATGCCCTCAACAGCCCAAGCTTCAACAAAGGCTTCGCCCCATGTTTCGGCATCAATACCGTCGGGCACACCATCCATGTCAACGGTCTCAAGAGGAGAGTAGTATTCGGCATCAAAGTTGCCACCGGGGCCAGGGAAAGCGCCGATCAAGTGACTGAAGGTCTCGACACCCATTTCGCCGGGGCTGTCGCCGTGGGTTTGACCATCAGCATGATACGCAAGAATGATCCATTGATAGTCGTTGTCAGAGGCGACTTCAAAACTAAATTCGGCAAAACCGTCTTCGTCGGTGGTGAAGCTACCTTCAGTACCAGCAGCCGGGCCCATGCTCATCTCAGGATCGGTGTTGACCCACCACACAGTATAGAGGCCTTCTGCAACAAGGTCTTCGGCTGTAATGGTAATGGTATCAGTACCTTCGTCGCCCATATCCATAAAAGCGACAGCGGTGCCATAAAACCAATCTTCTTCTTCAACATCTTCGGGCAGGCCATCCATGCCAGTCGCCAACAAAACGGCAAAGTCCATCATCATTTCGTCATCATCTTGGGCAGCAGCCGGAACATTCACGATGGCAGCGGCAATCAACACCAACGCCATCAACGCAACAAACAACTTACGAATCACCATCATACTTCTCCATAGATATAGTATTGGTCGGTTACACTACCCACTATAGCGATAGAGAGCGCCATATATATCGAAGAAACAACGAAGACTTATCTAAGAAGAAGTTACGCAGTTGGCAGTATGTCGAGGTAGGGCTGTGTTCGATAGAGTCGAACGGCATCTCGAATAATAGTATATTTGGTTCGAAAGACAGAAATAAGGGTTTTCCAGCGCCGCCACTCAAGCCGTAGATAAGCCCGTAGCGCCAAGCCGATGTGGTTGCGTTGTGCGACGGCTTTGCGGAACTGTCCATGCTCAATGCCCGTGAATTGCTTGATGTCGCGGTGGTAGTTTTCA
>CAZLPC010000165.1:0-6948 GCA_964561305.1 uncultured Anaerolineae bacterium | reverse complement strand
GTTGATATGGGGCTTCCTCCTTCCATAGATACGGCATTTAACAGTTGGCGAATCGGTGAATGTGACCTTTATAGGTTTGAGTGGTCGCAGATTTACTCAAGATAATTTCAATAAAGTGCTAGTGGTCTGCTTATGAGTAAATACGACAGTAAGGCAACATTTCCTTAAAAGACAATCCCTTGTTTATCCCAATTTAAAGTATACGTGATCAGGATTCAAATCTCTAGGTTCGCACGCATTTCATATCTTTTTCTAAGAGAAGATTAGCTATAGGCCTGCCATACAAATATCCACAAGATCACCACCCCTAAAATAGCCAACATCGCCACGCCCGCCAAAATCAGTGTTACTACATCTAGCGATTGAGGCTCTTGCACCCGATAGCCGCGGCTACGCATAATGGCTGGTTCAGGAGGTACAGGGTATGGATAGCTTTGCTGTGAAGGGCTGGCGCTGCCATAGCCTCCATAACCATAATATTGCGAGGCATTGGGTGGCAATGTTGGCTCGGTTAGGCCGGTTGGTTGTGATGGAGCATAGGCGGGCTGAGGCGCTATGGACTGAGAAACAGGCGGCACAGACACCGACCGCAACCCCGACGTAGCCTCGTGACCTTGTTCTCTAAAGGCCTCTAAAATCCGCTTAAGTTGATCGGCGTTTTTGGGGCGTTGGGTTGGGTCTTTGGCCAGTGTTTTCTGTACAATTTGATCCAATGAAGACGGTACACGCGGATTAAGTTCTATAATACGCGGGGGCTTATCCCGAATATGCGCCAATGCCAACTCTTGTTGATCGTTGCCGACAAAGGGCAAGCGCCCTGTCAACATTTCAAACAACACAATACCAATCGAATAGACATCGGCTGCGGGGGAAGGGTACTCGCCTTGGGCTTGTTCTGGTGCAAAATAATGTGGACTGCCCCACACTATTTTTTGACGCTCTTTAGGGATGGTGCTGGCAAGGGCTTGGGCAATGCCGAAGTCCGTCACTTTCACGCGATCGCCCTCGGCCAGCAAAATATTTTGAGGCTTTACATCGGCATGAACCAAGCCAGCCCGATGAGCATACCCAATGCCCGCACACATTTGGATAACCACATCAAGGCCACGCCGAATATCCAGTGGTGCATCGGCTTTGATCACGCGCTTTAAGTCGGGGCCATCCACAAATTCCATCACCATATAATAGGTGTTGCCGTCTTGGCCTACATCATGCACAGTCACAATATTAGGATGTCCTAAGTTGGCGACATTGCGCGCTTCTTGACGAAAGCGCGTCAAGAACGAGCCATCATGCGTTAGCGATGGGCGCAAAATTTTAATAGCAACGGTGCGTCCCAATTCAATATCGGTGGCTTTATAAATAACTGACATGCCGCCCGATCCATGCTGTGCGACGAGGCGGTAGCGTCCATTGAGTAATTGTTCGTCCAACATAGTGGGAGTGATCACGCTTTCTGCATAGCTTGATAGTGACCAAGCAGCGTTTTTAGGTTGCCTTCGTGCAGCTTCTGAACCTCACCATTAAGCGGAATGCGACTTTTGCCACAGCTTTCAATATCTACTGTATCCAGATAGGCTTGGGGGTTGGCTTGGTTAATAGCACGCTCGACATGCTCACGGATACAGCGCAAATAATCAAGATCTTCTTCTACTTTGCGCTCAATTTCGCCCCGTAACACAATATCGCCATGCCCTTGAATCACGTTTTCATAACCGCCACCCCGCAATTTTTCGATAGATTGCACTAGGTCATCATAGCGCCCATCTACAAAATACGGAATCGGCATCATGGTATCGGCAGCAAACATCACCCGATCTTCGCGCACATGCACCGTAATCGAGTCGTCGCTGTGGCCCGGCGATGGCCGTAATTCTAAAGTCTTTTCGCCTAACCGAATTTCCATCCCGCCGCTTTCAAAAACTAACGTTGGCAAGCGCAGGATCACCTCTTGTAGGGCCTTTGATTGCTTTTGGGCTTGGTCTAGGCCGCTTTGCCCGCGTGTCTTCAAATATTCATAGCACAAGGCCGACGAGACAATGATTGCTTCTGGAAAAAAACAGTTGCCATAAGTGTGGTCGGCATGATAATGGGTGTTAATGACATAGCGAACATGCGTATTGAGGCGTTGCTCAATAAACTGACGGATTGCTTTGGCTTCTTCAGGAAAAACAAGCGTGTCAATTAGAATCGCGCCTGCCGCCGTGACGACTGCTCCTGCTGTTACCTGTGCATATAGGTCACTGGTAAACACATAAATGTCGTCTGCAACTCGTTCGCGCCGCATAAGCTCATTTCAAACGTTACAACATCAGGAAAATAAAGAGGTATCCTCTAGTCTCGTAGTATAATCTTTTACGCATAGCAATTCAAGACAATTCATGTTGACGATCCGTATGCCCTCCGCTACAATCGGTGCGCTATGAAACCTACAATTACCATATAAGCCTTTCTTGGCTTATTGAGGAGCAAAGTCGTTAGCAATGTCTGAAAGATTCCCCCTTGAAGCAACATCCCGTACCATTATCGGGAAAAAAGTGAGTCGGTTGCGGTCACAAGGGCATATTCCTGCTGTGATTTATGGGCCAAAAGGTGAGCCAGTACATATTGCGGTAGAATGGCCTAAATTGCGCCTTGTGTTAATGCAAGCCAGTGGAACCCATGTTGTGGATGTCTCGGTAGATGGCACAACTATTCCCACCCTCATTCGTTCGGTTCAACGTCATCATGTCCAAAAAGATGTGGTGTTGCATGTAGATTTTTATGCCGTCGACCTTACCGAAACCGTCGTGACCTCTGTGCCATTGGTGTTGATAAAGGAAGAAGAGACCGCCCGCCTGATCGCTGGTCAAATCATTCCTGAACAAACACAAATTGACATTGAAGCGCTGCCCACCAATATCCCTTCTGAAATTATTGTAGATGTCTCCATCATCAAAGAGATTGGCCAAAGTATCTATGTGACCGATCTTACTCCAATAGAAGGTGTAAAATTTTTGATTGATGAAGATGCTCCGTTGGTTCGATCTGACTATCGTTCTGATTCTATTGCTGAAGAAGATGGCGAAGGTGAAACGGACGTAAGCATGGAGCCGGAACGCATTACCCGCCGCAAAGAAGATGAATTCGACGATTAATTTCTACGGCGACGCGCTGCATGATGTATCCAACATCCTTATAAAGCGGCTGCCAATCTTGGCAGTCGCTTTTGCATTTAGCGTAGCGTATCTAATAAAACAGGTTGTGTAGGCTTTTGCCCTGCCGAATCATAGACTACCAAGTGCAGACTGGCTGCTTTTTGCCACACCTCACACGGCGTACTCAGTTCGGTACGCCCTAAAATAGGCACAAATGGTGGCCAGCTTGTTTGCGGATAGAAAAAGCCAGCCGGGGGTATATCGGCTTGTACAATACGTTCGCCTTCACCATCGGCTAGCCGCACACTTACAAGTGTAGTGGGATAATCAGTTGTGCCGCGCCACCACCATGTTTGTACAATTGCCGAGCAGTGCCCAGTCTGTGGGGATGGATAGTAGACCCCATAACCCAACAAACTAGGGCCATCGGGAGGCACTTGCAACACCCCCGGCAAAGCAGCAATGTGATCTAGCAAGTCCGTTTGGGGTGGATGCAGGGTATAGCTGGCCAGCGAGACCTCGCGTGTTTGTGGCCACAGCCACCATTGCCGATCTCCTTGGCTATAATAGTCTAAAATACCCCACCCCAGCGCCATTGGATCCATCGTATCTGCTTGCCAAGACAACACCCACACCCGCGTTTTGCTAGTGAAATCGGCGGCCTTCAATGTATCAAGTGCCTCAAAAATTTGGACTTGGTGCGACACATCAGTTAGCGGATTGGCAGGAATACCCACATAAGGAATGGGGCTGTTATAATACTCGGCGGCAGTGAACAGTGTGCCATCGCGCAATACCAATAAATCATTGGGGCCAGCCTCGCGCTGTATAATAGCAAATGCACCCCGCAAATCGCCGCGATACTCATCAGTTAGTGAGAGATTTTGCCCCCACACCAAAAGGCCACCTATGGCAAAGGTGGTGATGAATTTCCAAAACACAGGGTTAGGTGGTATGGTGCGCGGTAGTTGTGTAATGCAGCCAGTCCACAACAAAGGTAGGGCCACCCACAGCACCCACAAATGCCGCCCCGATAGCTTGGCCGCTATTTGATTGGTCAAAACAATCATAATGGCCAATGGCAAAACCGCCAATAGCAACACCAATACTGTTTCAGAGCGTGGCTGACGCAACAGCCATATTCCACCCCCTAACAGGGCCACCACAAACAAAATTATCCCACGCTCTATGGCTATAGGTGTGAAGATTTTTTGCCCATGCAAGGCAAAGCTGATGTAGGTATTAAAGGCAGATCGCAGCGATACCTCGCCCTCAAATGCTGTTCCGGCATTAATGTCGCGCCCACCCAACAATACAAGCCATGTTAACACTGCAACAAAGGTGGGTAGCCCGCTTATGATGGCGAATTGAAGGCCCACCCCGCGTCGCTGCATCAATTTCCATGCGACATAAAGCCCCTGCACCAAAACAACCGGCCATGCGGTGTAATGAGTAGCGGCCAGTAACAACAATAACACACTATAAAGGGCGGCATTAGATGAGGCGATGGGGCGTGAATCGCGCCACAGTCGTAACATCCATACGGATGACCATACCAATAGAGCCATCGCCAACCCATAGGTACGAACTTCGCTACTAGCGTACAAAAACCCGCCCAACGGCAGGCAAAACAACACCGCCAGCCAGCCCGCGCTAGTGCGTTGGGTCAGTTGGCGGCCTAGCTTCATTAGGCCTGCTGCCGTTAGCAAGCCTACCCAATAAGAAAACAATCGCAGGGCAAATTCGCTGCTGCCGAAAGGTATTGTCCAAAGTTTAAGGACAAAAAAATGCAAAGGTAGCTGATTATCAATCTGTGTTGACCACTCCCAAATAGTTGCCCAAGAACTGGTAGCCAAATAGGCGTTCACCGTTTCGTCATACCACAGGCTGTCGTGGGGTGCATGGGCGATAATCCATGCCCATGCTACTAGCAATAGCGCGACATCAGCCCACCGATACATTAGCGGAGCGTATCGGCCTCAAACATAATGCTGTGGCCGCCACTTAACTCGACATGAATAGATAGGCGTTCGCTTAGGCGTGTCATGCCACTAAAGCCCCATTTACCAATTGCTACGCTATCACGCGCATATAGCTCGGCCTCTCCCACCTGATAGTCAAACATCATCATATTAAAGACAAAGGTGAGAATGGTGTCTTTGTCGGCACGGCTAAAAACCAATAAGTTTGGGTTATTGGAACTGCCCGGAATCACAGTTACAGGATCAGGATTGGTGAGGAGGTCTTTGTATTGCTCGCGCAGATGAAAAGCATAGCGGATGGCGCTAACCATGTTGCCTTCTCGTGTCCAGTCGAAGGCCCATTCGCTAAACAACGGTAGTTTTTCTGAGTCATATAACTTTAGCATATCGGCATCAAAACCCAGCCCAGTATTGATAGGGTGCGACTCGAAAAGTTCAAAGCCACTAGAGATAAACGGCATTCCCGGCAAGGCCACCATATAAAGTAGTGCTTGATGCGAGAAGCCGAGCGCATTCATGCGGCTACCGGCGCGGGGGGTGTTGTGGTTTTCGGGCGTAACAAAAAAAGTAATGTCGGGGCGATGATAGGCAATATGATCAATAAAGGCTTGCATTCTTTGGGGTTGGTGCAAGTCAAAAATTAAATATCCCATTACGGCATTATATCCACGATCACGGTTTTCGCGGCTGATACTAAAGTCTTCGGCCCAAAAGGCAAAATCAGGATTAATTTGGCGTGCGGCCGCTATACACTCGTGCATAAGTGGCTCTGGCAAAGCATGGCCCATGTCCATCATTACACCATCAATACCATACGTATGTTGATAGTGCGGAATCACCCCAATCAGTGCTTCCCATAAGCTGCGGACAGCGTTTTCTGGGGTGGCCAAGCGGTTATCATACATTCGCAAAGTGTTATAGGCCATATAATTGAAATCGGGATGATCATAGAGCTTAAAATAGGTTACGTCTGTCCATGGCGATTGGATACTTTCGGGCGGCCAATCGGTAAAAGCACCGGGAATTCGCACCACTGTGCCATCATCAAGCGTGCCAAGCCAGCGTCCCTCGACCATCTGCACCTGATCGGGGCGGGGCGGATGGGTATACATGCCCCGATAATGATCGGGTGGGGCCGTAAGGTCGTGGCGTTGGCCGCTGTTGACCTTCCAGTACAATTCACCCAAGCGGTCGGCGGGCCAGATGGGTGCGCCAAAGTGAGTAGTATCTTTTGAGCCAGCAGCACGGTCTGGAATGTCGGCCTGAATCCAATAAAACCATTCAGGATGTTCGGCTACCCAATCAGCATCCTTAGCCACCACCCGAAAAACAAACTCCATCACCACGCGCATCCCCAACCGATGCGCGGCTTCTACAAAAGCCTGAAACAACAGCGTGGTATCGGCATCTAGTGCGGGGTCGGCTAAATTATCGTCAATGCGATACAAATTTCGGATAGAAAAAGGGGAGCCAAGTGTGCCTTTTTTGCCATCTTGCCCAATCATATTGATCGGCAATAGGTGTACGGTGTTAAACCCCATTGAGCGCAGATAGGGCAAGATTGCGACACTTTTTAGCAACGTGCCGGTTTCACGCCAACCATCGGCATTTATATAGTCTAAGCCACCCGATTCATCATGATCGAAGGCTGTTGTGAGACGTGGAAAGAGATTATAAGTGATGGCATTTTGTGTCCAGTCTCCGCCGCTTGGGCCTGTTATTACCGCTTGTGGCTCCGACTCTAAAATGGCTTGTAAGCGGTCGGCATAAAAATCAAACGGGTTTAGCGTTTGTGCTGCCGCCGATTCAAAGTCAATCCATAAGCCGGG
>CAZLPC010000164.1:0-6966 GCA_964561305.1 uncultured Anaerolineae bacterium | reverse complement strand
CTGCCACCGTTGCCATTGGGGATCATCACGCCTGCACCTTCGGGCAACAGACTGGCGGCAGTTGCGCCTTCTAGCAATGGGTTATAGATCGAGTTGATAATGGATTCAGGAGTTACACCAGCTTGCTCTGCCAATTGGCCAATCGTGAGTGGATCGCGAATGCGGGCATAATAGCCGTCTATGGGCGGGATGATTAATGTAGCCCCTACCACCAATGGGCTAACTTTGCGGCGTTCGTTCGACCAAACAACGGTGCAAATATCTTCTAGCTGAAACCGATTTTTGATTTCATCAAGTGTATCGCCACGTTGCACCACATAATTGGCGAGCGTGGTGTTGGTAATCGTGTCGCTACTGGTAAAGCGCGTAAAAGGTGGATTATTGCGTTGCACAGCAAGGTTATCGGTAAAAGGCAATACAGGTGTCAACAGCGCCACTGCGGCCTCGTCGTAGGCCGCAGTAGGCAAAATGGCCACCGCAGTGGGATCAATAAACTCTACAACCGGCAGGGGCGTTATGGAGGATGTTGTGGCTTCCGACGTAGGGGTGCTATTTTCGACCACGACATCGGGCGAAGGTGTGCTTATATCGCTTGTATTCTCCATTGTAAAGACCAACAGCGCCGCGCCAATCGTAAAAACCAGCGCCAGCAAGAGCATTGTGCCGCCAATAAATTGATGACGACTGCTGCCTGATGGTATAAAGGGAGTGGTGGGGGCAGTGGGCGATGGTTGTGTATCGCCATTATCGGCGTATAACGGCGGCTCTTCGGCAGCCAACCGACGAAAAAGTTCATCAGAACGGTTTTGCTCAGACATATTTTAAGCGTCCATCATAGACCAAGATTGATTTTTGCACGGTTAGTGTAGCGCTCTTAGAGATGAATACAAGGCGCGGATTTCCTACGGCTGCCACACATACCACGCTTGGGCGGCTTGCCGAAGCGCCAAATGCGCCTCTTGCAAATAACCTTGCGCTATCCTTACACGCGCTTGGGGCACAAAGGGTTGGTTTTGCTGGCACTCGGCTTCCCACAGTGCCAATAGGTCTTGCAAAACGCTAATGGCGCTGTTAAGGGGTGTTTGCACCGTTGCGCTCTCTGGCGCTTGGCTAATCTCGGTTGCCGAAAGTGCCAAAAATGGCGGCGCGTCGAAGGTCTCTTGGCAGCTAACTGTCTCGCCAAGCAGCAAGCGATCCCATAAATCGGTAGCGGCGGCGTGGGCTTCAAAAGTACGGCTTAGATGCAAGGCCACCCGATCTGCCGTTGCTTTTTCTGGGGCAATAGTGCTGCACGCTGCCAGCAACAGGCCTAAGAGCAATAGTTGAAGGAAGTCGCTGATTTTCATACCAACTATTATACTTACTGGTAAATAATTTTGTTGGTTGAATATAGGGGCAAATCCATGTCACAAAAAAACATCATTCAGCAAACCGAAAACCCCGCCACCATTGGCTCTTTAACGCAAGATTTTCAGCGCATGGGCCTGCGACGTGGCGATGTGGTCATTGTACACAGTGCCCTTAGCAAATTGGGCTGGGTGGTGGGTGGCCCAGTGGCCGTGATTGATGCACTGATGAAAGTGCTTACACCAGAAGGGACATTGGTGATGCCCACTCATACTGCCGATAACTCTGATCCAGAGCATTGGCAAAACCCAGCCGTACCCGAGGCGTGGTGGTCAATCATCCGTACTCAGTCGCCCCCGTTTCGGGCCGAAGTTACGCCAACATGGTACATGGGCGCTATTCCAGAGTTATTTCGGTGCTATCCAAATGTGCTACGCAGCAATCATCCATTACATTCTTTTGCAGCATGGGGCAAATATGCCGCCAAAATTACGTCAGAACATACCTTAGAAGCGAGTTTGGGCGACCAATCGCCATTAGGCAAGATATATGAGCTAGATGGCAAGGTGCTGTTGTTAGGGGTTACTCATGCCAACAACACCTCATTGCACTTGGCCGAACAACGCAGCAACTATCCCAACAAGCAAACGCGCAAAGAAGGAGCAGCCGTGGTGATCGCTGGCCAGCGCCAATGGCTAGAATGGGAATCGCACGATTATGATGCCGAGGATTTTGAGGCGTTGGGCAATGCCTTTGAGTCCAGCATTGGCTATCGCCCCGATAAAGTGGCCTTGGCCGAAGCACGACTGTTGTCGCAACGCAAAGTAGTGGATTTTGGGGCGGGTTGGCTTAGTGCTTATCGTGCCAAGCCTGCTGCGCTGCCCGACACACCGCCCCCAGCCCAAGCCGATCCACCCCCAGCGTTGGATGTCACCCAACCTTCAAATCCTACTCAGACCTTATAGCCTCGACGGGTGCAATGCTGCTGGCCTTCCATGCCGGGTAAATGCCGGCCAGCAGCGCCGCCACAATGGCCACCGCAAACGACTGTAGAAAAAACTCGGCGCGTAGGTTAAGCGTTAATGACCAGCCAAAACTCCGTAAATTAATGATGTAGATCAACACAATCCCCAACACCAAACCCACGGGCATGGCCACCAAGCCTGCAATGGTTCCCATAATTCCGGTTTCCCAAAAAGTAAGTTGGAATAACTGCCTACGGGTAAGGCCATTGGCTCGCATAATACCAATTTCGCGGCGGCGTTCGATCTGAAGCGCCATTAGGGCGCTTAAAATGCCAATGAATGCCACCACCGTCGCTAGCAAGTTTAGAGCGCCCGTAATGGCAAAAGTACGGTCGAAGATTTCTATGGCCGCTTGGCGCAGTTCGCGGTTAGACTGCACCAACAATCCAGTACCAGCCAATTCGGTACGAACGTCATCGGCTACCCTATCCAGATTTGCGTCGGGTTCAATGGTGGCGGCCATGCTGCTAATGCTGTCGTCGTTCCATTTTTCGCTGTAGACATCTAAGCCGATTAACACAATACCCTGCACGCTGCTAAAATCTTGATAGATACCCACTACCGGAAAATCGTAAGGGCCTGCTTCTGTGATGAGTGTTAGGGTCAGCCCATCTTGCCATTTAATGCCGCGATTATTGGCAAATACTTCTGAAAGTAGCACACCATCGCCATTAATTAAGCGATCAAAAATGACATCATAACTGTCTACCCTGTGCAAGAGTTTGCGGCTGCCATTGCTAATATCGCTCATAACGGCGTTTAATTGCACGGTTTGGTCATAATCAGGTGACTGTACATTGGCCACGCGCACATAAGTTACTTTTTCCACGCCCGCTACACCTTCCACACGCCCAACGATGTCTTGGCTGATAGGGATGCCTGCTAAATCGCCAGAGGCGTTGGGTTGGCTGATAAAAATATCGGATTGCAGCGTAGATTCTAGCCAATCTTGCACCGTAATGCGGAACGAGCCGACCATTGTTGTTACGCCAATAATCACACTAACTGCCAACATCAGCGCTGTGATAGCGATGCTAGTACGGCTGATATTGCGTAAAATGCTGCGCGGAGCCATGCGCCCCACCAAGCCCCCTAAGCGAGCCGTGATGGGCTGAATAGCAGTAGCTAAAATAATTGTGGCCAATACCGTCAATAGGGCTTGGCCAATAACCAGCGCAAAAACACCTAATAGGCTGATGAATAGTGTCTCAATGGTCAGCAGCAACGCTCCACCCAACGCCGCCACTATCCCAATAGCAGTAATGTAAGGCACAAGTTTCCGCGTGCGTTGCTCTAAATCGCTGCGACGAATGACGCTGGTGGGTGGTGTGGTGGTGGCTTCATAGGCGGGCAGCAAGGTAGCCAACAGCGCCGCCCCCACCCCAACAATCACCCCTTTTAGCAAAATGAAAGGCGTAATCTGTAACTCAGTTACTGTGACAGTGAAATAGGAATCGTTGACGGTTTGGGTGACCGCTTCAACTGTAAAACGACTGAGTAAAATGCCCAAGCCCAAGCCCAACACCGATCCCACAAAACTTAGTAACACCGACTCGGCGATAATGAGCGCGAAAATTTGCCGCCGCGTAACGCCCAAGCTGCGTAAAACACCAATAATAGGCCGACGCTGAACAACGCTAAAGGTCACGGTGTTATAGACCAAGAACATGCCCACCACCAACGCCAACAAACTTAATGCAGTTAGGTTTAGTTCAAACGCCTCTGTCATTTGCCCCACAGCATTTGAGCGAGCCACAGAGGTATTGACGGTTACGCCCGGCGGCATAAGCGCCTCAATGTCGGCAAGGGCGGCGCGGCCTGTGGGGTTATTGATGTCAATCAACAGATCAACCGACGTTAGACGGCCATTTAGGTCTAATATTTCTTGAGCGGTGCTGATGTCAGCGATGATCAGGCTTTGCAGGGCTTCTCGGCTGATATTATCGGCGGGCAGTAAAATGCCAATAATGGTTAAGGTGTGGATTTCATCACCATATAAGGCCTCAATAGTATCACCGGGCCGCAAGCCATAACGTTCGGCGAGGTTTTCGCCGATAAGGATAGTGTTGGGTTCAATTAAAAAGCGCCCCAGTGCAATAATATCCTCATCAGGATCATCGCTACCGGTATCAATCTCGCCATCGGCGGCTAAATAGTTGCGAAAAGGAGCTTCGGCAAACGGATCAATGCCAAAAACGCGCAATGGTTGTTCGTCAAGGTTTTGAGCAATGATAAAATCAGTAACAATGGGTGCAGCATCACGCCAGCCAACCTCGCGCCGCACTTGGGCATAAATGTTTTCATCAAAGCCGCGTGGCCCGCCGATAATTTCGTGCGTGGCCCGGCCCACAATGGCATCGGTGCTAAGGTTGAAGGCAGTGCGGGCGCTGTTATTGGCAATGTCTATCGAGACCAACATGGCCACACCAATCATCACCCCCACCACAAACAGCAGGCTTTGTGTGAAGCGCCGTTGAATCTGTCGCACAATCACCCGCGATAATGAAGCTGTCATTTGGGTTGCTCCTACAACAATTAGTTCAAATGGGGAATGTGGCTAGCTTTGGGCGTTTCTAGTTCGGCCCGTAAGGCCGCCCCGCGCTTCAGGCGCTCCGTATCTTCTATCAATTGGCTTTCTTGAATGCGGAAGATGCGATCGGCAAGCGGAATAATCTCCATGCTATGGGTCGCCATGATGAGGGTTTTGCCTGCGCCGCGTGTCATCTCTAGCAACAGGTTTAAAATATCGTCGCTGGTATGGCGATCTAAATTGCCCGTCGGCTCATCAGCAAGGATCAAAAGCGGCTCATGGATGAGGGCGCGTGCTACTGCGACGCGCTGTTGTTGCCCACCCGATAACCGATCTGGAAAAGAATCACCGCGGTCTCCGATACCAACGCGCTCTAGCAGTTTCAGAGCATGTTGACGGGCTTCGCGGCGTGGCTTGCCTTGCAACTCATAGGGTAACGCCACATTTTCGGCTACGGTAAGTGTCGGGATAAGGTTAAAGGATTGAAAGATAATCCCAATATGATCACGCCGAAAGAGGGTGCGTTTGCGCTCGTTTAATGCAGTTATTTCAATGCCTTGCACAGTAATTTGCCCAGCGTCGGGCTGGTCTACGCCGCTCATCAAATTCAGCAAGGTACTTTTGCCACTGCCAGATGGCCCCAACAACACAACAAATTCGCCTTCTTGAAAATCAACACTTACTTGATCTAAGACACAGTTATGGCGGCCAGCTTCTTCATACGTTTTTGAGACATTGCGGACGTTTACGAGTGGCATAAGGGTTTATTGCTTCCTGCTGAATAGTAGCTTGTGAGTTCCTCATACTATAGAGGGCATTGGCTATAGGGGTCAACTACTTTGTTCGATCTCTCACAAAGACCTAAGTTAGCCATTGCCTAGCCATTGAGCGCCCGTGGCATTGGTCACCAACAGTTGCAATGCTTCGGTTTCTAGATCGTACAGCCACACTTCAGGGACAAATTCAGCGGTTCGCAATAAATAGCGCTGAAAGATAATTTGGCGGCTGTTGGGGCTCCATTGCACGTTACTATTGGTATAGTTGGGATCTGTAGTGATCTCGCGCAGGCTACTGTTGGTTACATTATATAACATTAACTGCGAGCCATTGCTGCCGCCATCTATCAAGCGCCGCCGAAAGACAATCCATTCTCCATCTGGCGAGTAAAGTGGTTCTTGGTCTTGCTCAGGATTTTCGAGAATAGGGCTGCGGCGTGCATCGCTGCTTAGGCCCACCCATATCAATTGTGGATAGAACCAGCCGTCATCACTCCGCAAGTCGCTGTAGGCCAGCATATCGCTGGTTAGATTAAACGACCACCGTTCGGGCAATTGAGTTTCGACTAACTGAATATCGCCACTCCTAAAATCAATCATCCGAATCGCAGTTGCATTCGAGTCATAAAACGACAACACATTGCCATCTGGGCTCCAAATTGGGTAAAAACCCAACACTTGGTTATCCTCAAAAACGGCGGCAGTCTCATTATTAGCCATATCCCATAGCCACACACGGGCCGGGCTAAGGCTCCCCATTTCGGTTGGCGTTTGCTTGGCATAGGCCAAAAAATCGCCATTGGGTGACCATGCTGCTTGCCCACACACCCCCGGCAAACAGTCCGTTAGCTGCCGTATTGTGCTGCCATCGCCGCTTACCAACCAAATATCTGCCGATGCACCATTATCTGACAACACTGTGGCTGCCACTTGTGAGCCGTCAGGGCTGGGGGCAAAGCTAAATATGCCAAAGTCGGGCGTGAAGATCGGGCGGGGGTTGCTGCCATCAGGGTTGACCGCCCATAAACCTTGGCGCGAAGCCTGTGCAGGTGTGAGATAGTAGACACTGACTGAGACCGTTTGTGTAGTAAATGTCCAGCGCAGGCGTTCGTTCATCACGCGCCCTGTTATGCTACGAACGCCAGCATCTAGCCGCACTTCATAGCGTTGGCCGGGTGTAAATGGTGCATCGGGGCGAAAGATCATGGTGTTGGCCCCACGCCACCGAAATTCGCCCGCCACTGCGGGAACCAGCGTAAAGCGTTCTTGTACGCTTTCTCGTTCAATG
>CAZLPC010000163.1:0-6987 GCA_964561305.1 uncultured Anaerolineae bacterium | reverse complement strand
CAAACTACCGCTTATTGAAGTTTTGAATAATCGCATTCAAGATGGTTTTGGACGAGACCTAACCGAGCCACTGAAATTGCCGTTTACGCCATCCCGCGATGGCGATTGGCCGATATTGCGCGCCAAAGACACCAAGACCCTGATCAACACCGATGCTATAGCGACCATTATTGAACCCAACGGACAGCTATCGCGCTTTATTGAAGGTTATGAAAGCCGCGAGCCACAAGTAACCATGTTGCGCGAGGTGACCGAAGCCTTTAACTATCAATATCACCTGATGGTCGAAGCGCCCACTGGCACTGGCAAAAGTATTGCCTATCTGATTCCGGCTATTTACTGGGCAGTTCAAAATAATGCGCGTGTCGTCATTTCTACTGCCACCATTGCCTTACAAGATCAACTGATGCAAAAAGACCTGCCTTTACTTAAAGAATCGCTGGGCATCACATTTGAGGCGGCGGTTGCTAAAGGGCGCAGCAACTATCTGTGTCCACGTCAACTAGAGGCTATGCGTCGTCGTCGCCCTACATCGGTAGATGAATTGCGGGTGTTTGCTAAGGTACTGACGTGGTTGCAAACCTCAGATAAGGGCGAACGCGGCGAATTGACCCTGCGCGATTTTGCTGAAGAAATGGCGTGGATGAAGCTATCAGCCCAAGATGAAGGCTGCATGTTGCAGCGTTGCGAAAAGCAAATGAAAGGCGCTTGCCCCTTTTATAAGGCCCGTCGTCATGCTGATGGGGCGCATATTGTGGTGGCCAACCATGCCCTTACCCTCAGCGACGTTCAGGTGGGCAATCGGGTATTGCCCGACTATCAATACATTGTTATTGATGAGGCGCACCAACTAGAAGATGCCACCACCCGTGGACTGCAAATTAAGTTGGATCGGGTAACGATGCAGCGCCGCTTCGCCGATTTGCACGATACCAAACGCGGCTTCTTCACTGAGTTATTAGGTGGTCTTAAGGACAATATTCCTGCCAAGCACTATGATCAGCTTGAGCCATTTTTTACAGCAGTGTCCGAGAGTATGCGCGAGATGGATAGCTTTATCGAGTATTTTTTTGATGCTCTGTTGGGCTTTTTGCAGCGTACAGGTGCATTAAATGAAGGCGAATATGCTACGCTAATCCGCATTAGCCCTGAGTTGCTAGGCAATCCTAATTGGGAAACCGTGAATAGGGCATGGTTAAAACTCAATCAGTTTTTCGCGACACTTGCTAGCTCATTAGACAAAGCTAGTTCGATCATCAATAAATATAGCGCCGAACGAATCCCAAATTATGATGATCTAATCAACACACTTCAGGCTTCGGTGCGTCACCTAGAAGAAACACAGTCGGCACTTCATCAATTTGTAGAAGTACCCGACCCAAACATGATCTATTGGGCCGATGTGAGTGCCAATAACAGGTATGTCTCGGTAAACGCTGCGCCGTTAAACGTGGGGCCGATGATTCAACAACACTTATGGGAGCCTAAATCGAGTGTTATTTTGGCCAGCGCCACCCTTACCACCGATGCATCGTTTAATTTTATCCGCGAACGGTTGCACGCCAGTGAAGAAAAAGTGGCGACCTTAGTTGTGCCAACCCCGTTCGACTACAAAAAATCAACACTCATCTATATTCCGACTGATATACCAGAACCAACTATGCGGGATGAATATCAGCTAATGCTAGAACGAGGCATTATCGAAACTGCCAGTGCAACGGGAGGGCGTTTGTTGGGCCTTTTTACCAGTTATGCCCAACTGCGTCAGACCGCACAAAACATCACGCCACGTCTTGCATTGGGCGGCATTAGTGTGCTGGATCAAGCCAGTGGCAGCAGCCGCCAAACGCTTGTTGAGCATTTTAAATCTACTGAAAAGGCGGTGTTGTTGGGCACACGCTCTTTTTGGGAAGGCGTAGACCTGCCGGGCGACGATTTGCAGGTGTTGGCCATTGCACGCCTGCCATTTACGGTGCCATCCGATCCTATTTTTGCAGCCCGCTCAGAAACGTTTGAAAACAGCTTTATGCAATATGCAGTTCCTGATGCTATTTTGCGCTTTCGGCAAGGTTTTGGTCGCTTAATCCGACGACGGACAGATCGTGGGGTGGTGGCCATCTTTGATAAGCGCGTCATTTCTAAACGCTATGGGCAAATGTTCTTAAACAGTTTGCCAGATTGTACAGTGGTGCGGGGGCCGCTTTCTAAGCTGGCCGAAACCACCAAACAATGGATTGAACAAGGCTAACGCTATGGCTTCATTTTTACTCAACCTCAATCATGAACGCGCCCGCGAACGCTTTATTAAAGAATTTGTGCAGCGTGGCTCTCATACAGTAGGCCTAGAAGTGGGTGTTGCGGGGGTATTGGATGCACGGCGGCGTTTTGCATTGGCTATTCAAGGCTGGGAACGCAATACTTGGATACGCCCGTTTTTGACCCGCCTAGAGGGCCATTTTGAACCTTCTGCCGATGGTATGTCCACTAAAGTCGTCTTTATCAAACGCGGTCTAACAGTGCCACTCACTTTTTTATCTTTACTGATTCCGTATACCGTTTTGCGCTATCTGTTGCCCCGTTGGGCGGATAACCCCGCCTCGACTGCTGATATTGCTTTACTGATTTTTGCGGTGGCGCTGGTCCCGATTATTGGCGGCATGTTTTATGCTATTGAACGCCGAACCCACCAATTATTGATTCATACGCTGTTGGTTATCTATGACAACCCGCCACTGACCGATGAAAATTGAAATTGGCTTTGTTATAATGGCGCGTTGAACAAAAGCAATCTGTCGAATTGATGATGAAATACGAGAGAACAAAAACCCTATGATTGATGTGAATCAGCTTCGTAAAGGCACGACCTTTACTGAAAATGGCGAAATTTATAAAGTGCTAGAATATAAGCACCATAAGCCCGGACGCGGCAAAGCTACCATTCGTGTGGTTATCCGTAATTTACGAACCACTTCTGTGACTAACATGACCTTTAACTCTGGTGACCGCGTTGAAGATATTCGGGTAGAAACGGTTCCTGTAGAGTTCCTGTATGGTGATGATGAGTTTTTGTACTTTATGGACTTGGTGAGCTTCGAGCAACCCCAACTGCGCCGTGATATTTTTGGCGATGATGTGCTATACATGAAAGAAAACATGCAGCTAGAGCTAAGCCGCTATGGTACAGAAATTATTGACTATATTCTGCCCAATGCCGTTGATCTTGAAGTGGTAGAAGCTGAGATGGCTGTGGCTGGCGACACCGCCAACAGCCCTTCTAAGAAAGTCGTTACTGAAACTGGATTAGCAGTGCAAGTACCTATGTTTGTCAATGTGGGCGATGTCATCCGCATTAAAACAGAAGACAACAGCTACGTTACCCGCGTCTAGCCCGTTTTTTAGTGCTTGCAAGGGCTGGCAAAGGGTCGGCCCTTTTGCTCTACCCAGCCACAGCATTTTTCGCTACACTAACTGCTATAAAGCATCACAGTTTATGAGGAAACGAGCGATCATGCGTACCCCGGCCGGCCGCCAATGTGACTTCTACTATGAAGATTTTCATCGGGGGCGTAATGTGCAAGAATGTCGCGTTCCAAAAGGCGAGCGTTCTGCCCCTTGGAAAGCTGAATATTGCACGAAATGCCCTGTGCCTGATATTTTGCGGGCAAACGCCAGCCCCGATCTTGAACTAGAGCTGACCATTAAGCCTACACTGTTGGGTTTTGGGCGCAAAATGCAGATTGATGCATGGTGTAAGAAACATGAACTTCCGATTGAAGACCCTTATTTTGGTTGTAAGTTATGTCATGCCGAGCGGCCGGGGCTGGGTCTTTTTGCCGAAGCCTTAGAAGAGCTTGAGGACTCTGATGATTAAAGCAGTCTTGCTTGATCTGGATGAGACACTTTTGCAAAACCCACCCGATATCTTTGCAAAAGCATACATCGGTTTATTGATAGACTACTTTCAAAAACAAAACCCCACCCTTAATCAGCAGCAGTTGCAAGCTGCCATCCGTAGTGCCACCCAAGCCACCCTTCTAAGCACCCAAGCCCTGCATTTTAATGCTGAGGTTTTTAGTGCTGTGTTTGCCGAGCAACTTGGGGGACATCGGGCCGAGCTTGATCAGATAGTGGAGGGCTTTTTAAACACTACATATCCACAACTAGAGCGCCTTACCAAAAAAGTTGATGCTGCCGTGCCATTGGTAGATTGGCTGTTGTCTAATAATTATGCGGTGGCCATTGCTACCCAACCGCTATATCCACAACAGGCTATTTTACAACGGGTGACATGGGCCGGCCTAGATGCAAGTCGAATAGGGTTTATCTCGACCCTAGATAGCGTACACTTTGCCAAACCCAACCCATCGTACTATGAGGAAATATTGACCCGCTTGGGTTTTGAACCCGATGAAACGTTGATGGTGGGCGATGACTGGTACAACGATATTGTACCCGCAGCCACAGCCGGTTTTTATACCTATTGGATACGCCCTGCTAGCACACCAGCGCCCGCAGAGTGGGGCGATATCGTGGTGAATGGTAGTGGAACACTAGCCGATTTAAGACAGGCTATTCAATACGAAAGCTGGCTAGACACACTGACCCCACGCTCACTTATACCCCAACAAATAGCACCACGTTATTTGGGCAATATCGCTGCCTTGCATGGCCTTGCCCGCGATATTCCAGAACATTTTTGGAACCAACACCCCGACCCTAACGAATGGTCGCCGCTAGAAATTGTGGTACATTTGCTAGAAAGCGAGTGCGATGTTCAGCGCCCACGCCTAGAAATGATTTTGTCGCAAGAAAATCCTTTTTTAGTGAACCCGCCCACGCCGCTGCCGCCCTATCGGGGCGATCTTGCAGATGTTAATGGGTATCTAGTGATCGAGCAATTTGCTGCCGAGCGCCTTAAGACTATTGTGCTTTTAAGCGGCCTTACCGACGAACAATGGATGCGACCAGCGCGGCATAGCGTTTTTGGGCCTACCAATTTACTAGAAATGGCGGCTTTTACGGCCCGCCATGATCGTTTACATATTAAGCAGCTTTGCCAAACGCTAGGCAAATGTTTATGAAACCTTCTTGACGATTTACGTGCTAATCATCAGCGCCTATGATCCAAAGTTCATTTCTACAATGACATTGACTGTGACAAGGGCATGGAGAATATGGTTTATCAGACCTATACCAACAACACCTTTAGCACCAGTACCGACGACCGGCCCTATGTACTTTTAATGACGTGTGACCAAAATCTCGCCGATCAAATTAACGCCTATATGCACCGTCAGGGCATCGAGGTGAGTACACTCTCGCGCCGTAGCGAAATGCAAGACTGGATGCAATCACAGCGCCCCGATATTATACTGATTGATAATTATTTGCCCGATACCGATGCACTCTCACTTTGTCAAGAGTTACGCCAGCCGCCCACCAGTAGCTATGTCCCAATTTTGGTGTTGGTCGAGAACCTAGAGCGTCAAGAGGAACTAGCATTGCGTCTTTCTGGCGCAGACGATTATCTGAATAAGCCTATTATCGAGCGCGATCTGCTGGTGCGGGTGATGACCCTTTGGCGCATTAAACGCCAATTTGATCAACTCACCCGCGCCAATCAAGACTTGATGCAAGACTTGGTGTCTCAAAACCATGCGCTTCAGCAAACCCTCGCCCGCCAAGACGAATTGCAGCGCATTAGCGACGAAGCCAAAATCTTGAAAATACAAGTGATTGATAACGTTAATCACGAGTTTCGCACGCCACTGCTACAAATTAAAAGCGCTATTACCATTTTAATTGATATGGGGCGCGAGGCCTCCTCTGATCCCCAATATAACGTCGTGTCAGAGATGGCCAAGCAGTCGGTTAGCCGCCTAGAAGAAATCATCGAAAACTTCTCGCGCTTGCAATTGATCGAAAATGTAAAGCCCTCTCCGATGATTTTGCGCGATGGTCTGCGTCAGGGCATCAATAGCATTCGGCGAAGTTGGTCGCGTCGCAACGACACTGGTCGCATTCGGCATTCTGTAGACGATTTAACGCTATTGGTAATGGCAGATCGGCTGGCACTGCCGCGCATTATGTATTTGCTGTTGGATAACGCACTTAAGTTTAGTGACGCTGAAATTGATCTCCTCGTAGAAGCGGTGGGGCCCAGCACACTACGCATTGGTGTCCGCGATTATGGCATTGGTATTGCCCCGCATTATCATGAGCAGATTTTTGACGCTTTCTTTCAGGTAGAGCATGGCAGCAGCCGCAAGTATAGCGGCGTTGGCATCGGCTTAACCGCCGCCCAAATGCTCGCTGAAAGTATGGGAACCCGTATTCAGGTCGAAAGCCAATTGGGAGCAGGCAGTTTCTTCTATTTTATGTTGCCGTTGGTCTCTATCGAGGCCTCATAATTTGGGCTTGCATTTCAACCTAATTCTGACTATAGTTTCATTTGCCCTACACACTTGGGGATGTGGCGGAATTGGCAGACGCGCATGACTTAGGATCATGTGGAGAAATCCGTGTGGGTTCGAGTCCCACCTTCCCCATTTCACAAAAGGCGGCGCGTAAGCGTCGTCTTTTTGTTGTTCAAGATGTTAAGCGACATAAGAACTGTATCAGAGTGTCCAATTGATGCTAGCATCTCGCAAAATCACCCGTGTATAATATGACCTATGATAGCATAATTAAGGATAGTGCAAGTTTGGAACCACAAGTTCAACACCTCGATGGCCATCGCGCCCAAATTATTGTAACCGTGGATGCCGATACCAAAGAAAACGCCCTGCGTGAGGCGGCGAAGCGGCTCGCACCTCAATTTCGGATACCGGGTTTTCGGCCCGGCAAGGCCCCTTATGAAATTCTCCTCAATTATGTTGGCGAGGAGTATTTGCTGAATGAAGCCCTAGAAGATATTGTGAATAATATTTATCGTGAAGTGCTAGAAGTGGCCGCTATTGAACCCTATACGGCTGGCAGCGTCAGCGA
>CAZLPC010000162.1:0-7028 GCA_964561305.1 uncultured Anaerolineae bacterium | reverse complement strand
GCAAGTTTTGCAATAAGACAACAGTCTGTTGCAACTGCTCTAGCTCGCGCCGAAGTTCAGCATCAGTGGCAAGGCGCTGCTCTAGGGCTGCCCGTTCTGGGGGAGGCAACGCATCGTCTATGTAAGTGGATAACGCCAGCAGCTCCTCTGGCGATAGTCTGGGTTTCATGGTGCGTTATATGCTCCGTACTTTCAATACCATTGCGCTGTGCCCGTTTTGGACTAGAGCGCATCATTATCTGTAAAACGAAATTGGGCGGGTAAAAGTTCCTGATAGTGCTGTAAGCAGTCGCGCAGGCGGGCACGGGCACGGCTGAGGCGCGATTTCACGGTTCCTAACGAAATATCACTCATCGTCGCTGCTTCTTCATAGCTCATGCCTTCAACATCTACCAAAATAGCCACAATACGATAGCCATCGGCCAAGCGCTGTAAACAATCTTCGATGGCAGCCTGCAACTCTTGGCGTTGAAGCGCTTGCTCTGGCTCATCAAAACGCGCCAACAGATTTAAATCGCGGTCACTGTCTGCTTCTAGGGGCAAGCTGTCGCGGTCGCTATCCTCTAATAATGAGTCGAGCGAATCGTTGGGGTGGCGTTTTTGACGACGCAACTCGTCATAGCATTGGTTGGTCACAATCCGTAACAACCAGCCCTTAAAATTACCCCCTGCAAATTGCTGAATATGCCGATAGGCCGCGATAAAAGCGTTTTGGGTCGCGTCGGCGGCGGTGTGGGGTTCTTGCAAAATGCGGTGTGCAACACCATAAGCGATGTCTTGGTACATTAGCACCAACTCGTTAAACGCATTGAGTTCACCCCGTTGTGCAGCAGCTAAAAGTTCTTTTTCATTCATCATTTCGTTTTTTGCCGTTGACGACCGCTACAGAATCATGTATATTTGCGTCTCAATAAACGCCGGAGTGGCGGAATTGGCAGACGCGCACGACTCAAACTCGTGTGGTGAAAACCGTGTGGGTTCAAGTCCCACCTCCGGTACTACCCTAAAAAGGCCAGCTTATCTATGCTGGTCTTTTGCATTATAATGGGCGATGTGTTCTTAATCTATAGTCCATAGCCAATATCCAAATTTAATGAAAATGAACCATGCGAAACTACATTGCAACAGCCATTGTCGCCCTTATCATCGGGGTCTCGTTGGGCCTCTATTTGGGGTGGGTACAGTTCCCCCGCGAGTACCGCGAGGGCTATTTGTGCCAGCTTGCCCCTAGCTATCAGGAAGCATATACCATTATGGTGGCGCGTGGCTATCGTCAAGATAGCGACATTGATCGGGCCCTAGAGCGCCTGCAACCCCTGTTGACAACGAATGACCCTGTTTGCGCCGATAGCAGCAACCCCATCGACAACATTCCGTTGTGGGTGCAAACCGTAGCCGAAAAGTATATTAGTACCAGTGCCGACCGCGCTGTGATCGAAGACTTGGTGGTGCTGTCGGCAGGTTTTGGGCGCGTCACCCCTTTAATGGAAAATTTCTTGCCTTTAGAAGTACAATCATAGCCTATGTCTGAACGTGACGAAATATTCTATGACCCCAAATTAAGCCAAAACCCAACACATGGGCTTGTTTTTGCGGCCATTGTCGCCATTTTCTTGTTTGGTGGCATTGGGGGTGGCTTGTTTTATGCGTGGGAGATTAGTCCGGTTGTCGAGCAAAACACCCGCCCCGATCAATTGCGGATGGAAGAACAACTCGATTATATTGCGGGTATCGCCTTAGATTATGCCTATTTGCAAAACCGTAACCGTACCTACAACCTCTTATTAGAAGCCGATCCCGCACGTGAACCGTTTCAATTCGCCGCCGACAGTGTGTGTGAAATGACGCGGCGAGGACGCGTGCAAACCAGCAGCGATATAGAAGTGATTCGCCAGTTAATCGCATTTTTTTCGGCGCAACCCAATGTCAATGTGGCTTGCGACATTCAAGTGTTTGCTACATCGGCTGCGCCCAGTTTGCCCTCGCCCACGCCAAACCGCATCACACCAACGGTTGCACCTGCATCTGTATTTACCAAAACCCCCACCCAACCAGCCAACCAACCCACTACGCCGCCCAATGTTAATTTGCAACCCACCTTACCTTCAAATGAATTTGTGATTGTGCAAACCAGCCGTTTTTGCAGCCCCAATGCAAGCGGCGTGATTGAAATTCGGGTGCGGCGCGCCAACTTTGGCGATGGCATCCCCGGTGTGCCCATTGAAATACAATGGAATGCGTCAAGTGGCCAACGCAGCCAAACTTTTTTCACAGGACTGAAACCTGACCGCGATGTGGGCTATGCCGATTTTCAGATGGAAGCCGGCCTCAGCTATCAGGTACGGCTCCCTGACCTCAGCAATTTTACCGAACGCTTAGAAGCCGTTCCGTGTGATGACGCTGGCACATTGCGTTCATATCAGGTTATTTTCCAATCTAGCTAACAATTAGGAGCAAACATCGGATGGCACACGCAACATTTCAGTTTCCGGATGGTTTTTTATGGGGAACCGCCACCGCTGACCATCAGGTAGAGGGTCAGTCTAACGATAGCTGGACACATTGGGAAAATCTGCAAAAGGACAAGGTCTATCAAAACCAAAAAGCTGGCATTGCTGCCGATTGGTGGGGCGGGCGCTGGCGCGAAGATTTTCAGCGCATGAGCGACTTAGGTCATAACACCCATCGCATGTCTATATCATGGAGTCGTATTCAGCCCGATGCTAACACCGTTGATGATGCTGCTATCGCAATCTACCGCGAGTGGTTTAAAGACTTACAAGCCCGCAATATTAAGCCAATGGTGACCTTGCACCACTTTACCAACCCCATGTGGCTAGAGGACGAGGGCGGCTGGATTGCTAGCAAGTCGGTTGATCGCTTTGTACGCTGGACGGAGATTGCGGTAGATGCGTTTGGCGACTATGTAGACTTTTGGTGTACTTTCAACGAGCCAATGGTGTATGTGGCCCAAGCCTATTTGGTGGGTTTTTTCTATCCCGGTAAGCGCAACTTGGGCAAAATGTTTAAGGCCATTGAGCATATCCTACGCGCTCATGCCGCCGCCTATCAGGTTATTAAGGCCAAACAACCCCATGCCCAAGTGGGGCTGGCCAAACATGTCGTTATTTTTGAAAGTATTTGGCCGCACTTCATCAATCAAATTCCGGTGCGCCTCATTCATAATGGCTTTAATATGGCTGTGCCGCGTGCGTTGGCATCGGGCGAGTTAAAAATGCCACTTCAACGCAAAATCATGATCCCAGAATTGGGCGGGGCCTATGATTATGTGGGTGTAAACTACTATCAACGTTATAAAGGCGGCTTTTCGCCCACCCACCCCCAAACCTTATTTTTAACGCAAAAGCACGGCCCGGGCGCACCCCCCGCCCCCGAACAATGGGGCGAAATCTATCCGCAAGGCTTGAGTAAAGCAGTCAGTTGGATGTGGGAGACGCTACGTAAGCCAATTTACATTACTGAAACAGGTACACCTGCCACTGATGACGCTATCCGCCAGTGGTATATCACGATGGTAATGCACAACATTTGGCGCACAATCAATGCCAATATCCCCATTCAAGGCATTTATTACTGGACATTGACCGATAATTTTGAGTGGATTGCGGGCTATAATCCCGAATTTCATTTTGGGCTATATGAACTGGACTTTGAGACCCAAAGCCGCACCTTGCGCCCTAGTGGAGCCTTATTCCGTGATTTATCAGTGGCGAATGCCATCACGCCAGACATCATTCAAAATCACGTCCCTTATCTTTATAAGCTCATCTTTCCGGGTGAAGCAGGCTTTGAATCAGTAGAATTGCCCTAAAATAAAAACCCCTGTCATGCAGACAGGGGCTACCAAGGGATGCAAGATAATCTAGGATAGGGGATAATTGCGGCAACGGTGCGGCTAATTAGCGGGTGGATCAATCACAAACGTATTTGTGACCAGTGATGCCGCGAAGCCCACAAATGAAATTTCAACGCGATAGTTGCCGCTAGGAAGTCCGTTTTCAAGATCAAAGATCGACACATCCCGGACTGTGCCATTGCTACCATAAATGGCGCTGTTCCATGCCTCAGTTCTTTCGGCATAAATCTCATCATTGAGATACCACACCCGCTGAATTTGGGCGCTGGCAGGTACATTAGCATAGTCGAACAAGGCGAATACCTCTTTTGTGCCCGCTGCAAAGCGCGTAATAGAAGCCCCATTACCTGCATCCGAAAAGCGCAGATTGGCAAGGCTGGGCACAGCCGGAACGCTTATGGTGAATTGGGCAGAGGTGCGAGCGTTGCTGCTGGATTGGCCCACAATTTCAACAGTCACTGTCCAAGTGCCAGAAGCCAAGCCGTTGGTGTGGTCAAACAACGAGACATCTCGCACTATGCCGCTGGTTCCATATTTGTTAAAGTCCCATACATCGGTGCGGTCGGCAACCACCGCCCCATTCCGTGACCATACCCGCCGTACTTGGGCTTGCAAGGGGATATTGGCATAGTCGTAGATGGCGAAAATTTCTTTTGTGCCAGCCGCAAAGCTAGTAGCGGGTGTGCCGTTATTGGTGGTGGCAAAGCGCAGATTCGACAATACTGGCCCAACGTTGCCTTCAATTGTAAAGCTCCCCGTTACACGGGCACTCGGATAGTCCGGCATTTCAATCACGACTTCATATCGGCCCGGTGTAAGCCCGCCAATGTCGTAGTTATAGATTTTAATGTTATTGATCGAGCCGCTACCGCCCAAGCTGGCGCTCCATGCTTCGGTACGATTGGCTACAGTCACGCCGTCGCGTGTCCAAATGCGGCGCACATTTGCCCCCACAGGGATATTGGCATACGACCACCGCGCAAAAACTTCGGTTGTGCCATAGGGGAACACGGTTTTGGGTTGGTTGGTGTTGGTATCGCTGAAGCTGAGGCTGGCAAAGGTCGGCACACCACCCAATATCGAAAAGCGCCCATCAATTTGCGCGTTATAGGCTGGTAGCCGAATGACGACATAATAATTGCCCGATGCAAGACCGACGTTGTTATCAAACAGCTTCACATGCGTTAGGCGGCCATTGCTGCCCCAATTGCTGCTCCATGCTTCTTCCCGCGAGGTGATAAGCTGGCCGTCTCGATACCATTCGCGCCGAACCGTTGTGCCAACTGGGACATTGCTATAACTCCAACGTGCATACACCTCGCGCACGCCTTGGGCAAAGGTGTTTAGCGCATTCCCGCCCGCCGTAGTGCTAAACGATAAATCGCTGAGGCGGGGTGTACCACCACTGACACCACCCGTACTACCGCCTGTGTTACCACCCGAAAATTGAGTGGGACTGGGCGATGCAGTGGCTTGTGGTGTTGCTGTCACAATCAACACCGAATCGGTGGGGGTAGGGTCGTTGTCACCGCCAACCAACACCGGAATGGTGGGGCGGGCGGGCTGATCATCTTTTGGCGACAAATTACAGGCTACCAATAAGGGCAGCAAACAAAGCGTTAAGATAACGAAAATGGTACGTTGCATTTGGATTGCACTCCTTTAGCTACTGATGTTGTATTCTCAATGCTAAAGACACGCCCACTTGTATAAGAGTTCCCAAACAGCCAATCAAAAAACACCAAATCTTTTGGACTTGGTGTTTTTGATAGACCGCAATAGCCTGTTTTTAGAGGCCATAAATGGGCGTATATTTTGCTTTCAGATAGCGCATATAAGCGGCATGGCCAAGCGGCTGGCCTGTGGCCCGTTGGATCAACTCGGTGGGCATATAGCGGCGGCCATGTTGATGAATGTTGACTTTCATCCAGTTTAGCAGCGTATCGAACTTGCCGATTTTAATTTCTTCAGGAACAGCAGGATGATCGCGCAAGGCGGCCTCATACAACTGGGCCGAAAGCAATGTACCGAGGGCATAGGTCGGAAAATAGCCGATAATGCCACTAGACCAATGGACATCTTGCAAAATGCCGTCGGCATCAGTGGGCGGCGTAATGCCCAAATAAGACTCGACTTTGGCGTTCCATGCAGCAGGGGCATCTTTAAGAGCCAAGTTGCCGCTTAAAATATCCATCTCTAATTCAAAGCGCAACATAATGTGGAGTGGGTAGGTCACTTCGTCGGCTTCTACACGGATAAGTGAGGGTTGTACCGCGTTGATGGCCTTATAAAAATCATCCAATGACACATCGTCTAAAATGCCGCCAAAAATCCGTTGGGCATCGGGATAGAAATAAGACCAAAAACCATGGCTACGACCGACCACGTTTTCCCACAAGCGCGATTGGCTTTCATGGACACCCAACGACACCCCATCGGCTAAAAATGTGCCATCTAGGGCTGGAGCTAGGCCTTGCTCATACATCGCATGGCCCGTCTCATGGATTGTACCAAACAAGGCCGGCGACAAAAAGTCGGGATAGAAGCGCGTCGTAATACGCACATCGTTGCGCGAGAACGATGTGCAGAAAGGGTGTACTACTTTATCTTGGCGGCCGCGGCTGAGATCATAGCCCAACGACCGTGCCACCATCAAGCCAAAGGTCTCTTGCTTGTCTATTGGAAATTGACGGTGCAGTGGCTCATCAGAGACGCGATCTTTGCGCTCGAAAATGGCTTGAGCAAATGGCACAAGCTCCTCGCGCAGGTCGCTAAACACTTGGGCCACATACGCCGACTTCGCACCCGGCTCGAACAAGTCCAGCAGCGCATCGTAAATATGCTCTTCATAGCCCAAATAGTCGGCTTGGCGACGGCAGAGATCAAATATTTTTTCTAGGGTCGGCAAAAAGGCCGCATAATCGTTGTTGGCACGGGCTTTTACCCATGTTTCATGGGCAAGGGCAGTGGTGGAGGCAAACTCGGCCACAAATTTTGAGGGCAGCTTGTTGGCTTTTTCAAAGTCGCGCTTGGTGAGGGCAACTATGGTAGCTTCTAGGCTATCCGGATTGCCATTGACCTCTTGTTCGGCGGCTTCAATCAGGCGGCCTGTTTCTTCGGCGGTCAGCATTTCGTGGGACAGCTTGCTCAA
>CAZLPC010000161.1:0-7032 GCA_964561305.1 uncultured Anaerolineae bacterium | reverse complement strand
CAGCAGCAGTGGTGAATCTGGTGAAGGCAGCACCGTGACCACATCTGCCGATGTCAGCGAGTTCCGCAATCGTTTGCTAAACAGTGTCATCATCACGGGTCTATCTACTGTTATTGCCGTTTTAATTGGCACATTGACAGCCTACGCGGTATCCCGCTTCACCATCCCCTTTAAAGATGATTTCATGTTTTTCGTGCTTAGTACGCGGATGCTCCCCCCGATTGTGGTGCTTATCCCGATCTTTGTCCTGTTTAACGACTTTGGTCTGCGCGATAACTACTATGGGCTTGTCTTGCTCTACGTTTCAATGAACTTGCCGTTTGTCGTTTGGATCATGAAGGGCTTTTTCGATGAAATTCCTTCTGAATATGAAGATGCTGCCATGCTAGACGGCTATTCGCGCCTACAAGCGATTTACAAAATTGTGTTACCAGAGGCAATTCCGGCGATGGCAGCTACGGCTGTATTTTCCATCATCGTCTCTTGGAACGAATTTGTAATGGCGAATTTCTTAAACCGCGATGCAGCATCCACTGTTCCACCATGGCTTAACAGCATTATTGGTGTCGGGGCTGTCGAATGGGGTCGCTTCGCGGCTGGTTCGGTCGTATTCGTTATACCGGTCATTATTTTCACATTCTTGGTTCGCAACAACCTCTTGCGTGGGGTTACATTTGGTGCGGTTCGGCGCTAGGAGGTTAGTATGGCCCAAATTACATTAAGCGGCGTACGAAAAACATTCAACAATGGCGATGTGGTCGCTGTTAAAGATCTTGATCTGGTGATAGAAGATGGCGAATTCCTTGTGTTGTTGGGACCTAGTGGCTGTGGCAAGACCACTACACTACGAATGATTGCTGGGCTAGAACAACAGACAAGTGGCGACATTCGCATCGGCGATCAGTTGGTCAATAACCTATCGGCTGGCGAAAGAGACATCGCTTTTGTATTCCAGTTTTATGCGCTGTATCCACATCTCTCCGTACAAGACAACATATCTTTTCCGTTGCGGGCACAAAAACTCTCGCGTGATGAAGTCGAGCGCCGTGTGCAAGAAGTAGCCACACGCTTACGCATTGACCATGTGCTAAAGCGCCGTCCTAATCGCCTGCCGGGTGGTGAGCAGCAACGGGTTGCACTGGGACGTGCAATGGTGCGCCAACCGCAAGTTTTTTTGATGGACGAACCATTGACTAATCTTGACGCTAGCCTGCGTGCAGATATGCGCACCGAGCTAAAGAGCCTACAACACGAACTAGGTACGACCATGGTCTATGTTACCCACGATCAAATTGAGGCGATGTCCATGAGTCATCGCATTGCGGTAATGAACTTAGGTGTACTACAACAAATTGACACGCCCTTAAACATTTACAACTATCCGCAGACGTTGTTTGTAGCCACATTCATTGGTAGCCCACCAATGAACATTATCAAATGTGATATTGCCGATAGCCAGCTTATCAACGAACAACATAGATTTTACTACCCTGTGCCAACCGAGTTCGCATCGAAGCTATATGAGCATCGTCAGGCCTATGTCGGCATCCGCTCAGAGAACATTGAAATTGGTCCTTACGACCAATCAAGCCCACTTCATGGTGAAATTCTTGTTCGTGAACCACTAGGTGACGAAACCATTTATGTTGTCAATATGAATGGGCATTACTTTACCGCAAAGACTTCGCCAAAAGTTCGCCTTTCGCCGGGGGATGAGGTTGGCCTAAATTTCCAAACTGACAGGCTTCACTTTTTTGATGTAGTAAGCGAGCGGAGATTGTAATGTCGAGCCTGCAAGTACAAAATCTCAGCAAGTCTTTTGGACGTACCAAGGCACTATCAGACCTCAACTTTACGGTTGAAGATGGGGAATTTATGGTGATGTTGGGCCCCACTGCTGCGGGTAAAACAACCACCCTGCGTTGTGTAGCCGGGCTAGAGCGCTTGGATCATGGCCTCGTTAAACTCGATAACCAGATGATCAATCAGTTAAGTCCCGCCGAACGCGATATTGCTTTTGTCTTTCAAACTTATGCCTTATACCCACGCAAAACAGCTTTCCAGAACATGGCCTTTCCCTTAAAAGCTCAGAATTGGAGCAAGCACGACATTGAAACTCGTATTCAGGCGGTTGCCCAGCAATTGCGGATCAGCGAGTTGTTAGAACGCCGTCCAGCGAATATGTCAGGTGGTCAACAGCAACGGGTAGCCTTGGGGCGTGCAATGGTGCGCGAACCGCGCATCTTCTTAATGGATGAACCCCTTACCAATCTGGACTTTAAGTTGCGCGTAGAAATGCGTGCAGAGCTAAAACGACTTCAAAAAGAACTCGGTACTACGTTCTTTTATGTCACCAACGATCAAGTTGAAGCCATGTCGATGGCCGACCGCATTATTGTGTTGAGCAAAGGGGTTATTCAACAAATTGACACTCCCGAAGCCATTTACGATCACCCCGCCAACCTATTTGTGGCAAAGTTCGTCGGCAATCCACGTATGAACATACTGGCGTGTAATTTTGATGCGACAACACGCCAGTTATGTGGCCAAAAGTGGCAACTTTCGCTTCGTGATCATCAAATTCAAGCGCTTTCTTCAAAAACAAAAGGGTTGATACTGGGCGTTCGCTCAGAAGACATCCAGCTTTATACCACTCCCACCGAAAACGCTATTGCGGGCACAATTTTTGTGCTAGAGCCATTGGGTGATCGAACCATTGTTGATGTACGAGTCGGTGATGAAACCATCAAAGTGCGTGCTGATGCGGATTTTAACATTGATGAAGGTCAAACTGTTTGGCTAGATTTTGATCCCGATCGTATTCATATTTTTGATCAAGATACTGAACATCTAATCTTTTAACTGAAAGGAACTAATTATGGCACGTCCAGTTACACTTTTTACAGGACAATGGGCAGATTTATCATTAGAAACCCTCGCAGAAAAGGCAGCAGGCTTTGGCTATGATGGACTAGAGCTTGCTTGTTGGGGAGATCATTTTGAGGTTGATAAAGCGCTCAGTGATGATGGTTATGTGCAATCGCGCTGGGATATTTTGAACAAATATGATTTAAAGTGCTTTGCAATCAGCACGCACCTAGTGAGCCAATGTGTGGCCGATGCCATTATTGACGAGCGCCATAAATCCATTCTGTCAGAGCGCTTGTGGGGTGATGGCACGCCCGATGGTGTGCGCCAACGTTGTGCTGAAGAATTAAAAAATACGGCCCGAGCTGCACGCAAATTTGGTGTTAGCGTCGTTAATGGCTTCACAGGTAGTCCAGTATGGCACCTCATTTATCGCTTCCCACCCACTAGTGATGACATGATTGACAAAGGCTATGCCAAATTTGCCGAGCTTTGGCTACCAATTTTGGATGTCTTTCAAGAAGAAGGCGTGAAGTATGCCCTCGAAGCACATCCGGGCGAAATTGCTTATGATATTTATACTGCGCAAAAAACCTTGCAAGCATTGAATCATCATCCGGCATTTGGCTTCAACTTTGATCCAAGCCATTTTATCCATCAATTATTCGACCCCACCAAGTTTATTGAGTATTTTCCTGATCGAATTTTTCATGTGCATGTGAAAGATTCTAAGGTGCGGCTAGACAACACACGCAGCATCTTGGGTTCTCACCTTAACTTTGGCGACCCCCGCCGGGGCTGGAATTTTGTCTCGCCAGGGCATGGCGATCTGGATATTGAAAGCATGATTCGGGCGCTTAACCAAATTGGCTATCACGGCCCATTATCTGTTGAATGGGAAGACAATGCGATGGATCGTGAATTTGGTGCTACCGAATCAGCTGCATGGGTCAAAAAGAGTGATTTTGCCCCCTCATCCATTTTATTCGACGATGCTTTCTCACAATAGGAGTGTATATCAATGACTGAAGGTGGCGGTTTTACATCTATGGCTGGGGGGCGAGCCGAACAGGATGCCCCAGAAATTGGTATCGGGTTGCTTGGCTATGCTTTTATGGGCAAGGCCCACACCAACGCCTTTAAGAAAATACCGTATATGATGTATCCACCAGTTGCCATACCGCGTTTGGTGGGTATTGCAGGACGCAACGAGACAGCGGTAGCCGAGGCAGCCAAACGCTATGGCTATGAAAACTATTATACTGATTGGCGTGATTTGTTGGCGAACGACGACATTCAGGTGTTTGATAATGGTGGCCCTAACGATGCACACGCCGAGCCCACAATTGCAGCAGCGCAGGCAGGCAAACATGTCATCTGCGAAAAGCCACTTGCACGCAATGCCGAAGAAGCTAAGACGATGCTTGATGCGGTACGGCAAGCTGGCATAAAACACATGGTGGCTTTTAACTATCGGTTTGTACCCGCTATTGTACAAGCCAAGAAGCTAATTGACAGCGGAGCTTTGGGCCGCATCTTCCATTATCGTGCCATTTATCTACAAGAATGGATCATTGATCCTAATTTCCCCAAGATATGGCGATTAGATAAAAGTATGGCTGGTAGTGGTGCGTTGGGTGATCTTGGCGCACACATCATTGATTTGGCACGCTTCCTTGTTGGAGAGCCCAGTCGTGTTATGGGGATGGCCCGTACTTTTATTAAAGAGCGCCCGCTACCTGATGGTACTGGCACGGGTAATGTTGATGTAGATGATGCTTTTGTAGCTTTAATGGAATTTGAAAATGGTGCACTTGGTACAATAGAGGCCTCTCGCTTCTGTCAAGGGCGCAAAAATCATGAGGTGTTAGAGATCAATGGCGAAAAAGGGTCTATCCGTTTCAATCTCGAACGCTTGAATGAGCTAGAAGTGTTCTGGGCGGGTGAATCGCCAGATACCACACAAGGCTTTCATAAGGTGTTGGTCAGCGAGCCACATCACCCCTATTGGGAGAATTGGTGGCCCCAAGGCCATATAATTGGCTGGGAGCACTCGTTCGTCCACGAGTTCAATCATTTTTTAGCGGCAATTGTCAATAACACCGATGTAGCCCCATACGGTGCGACCTTCGACGATGGTTATCGCAATGCCGTTATATGCGACGCGATTTTACAGTCGTCAGAAACCGGCCGCATGATCGACATCAAATACGAAGGCTAATCTAATGCTAGAAAGATTCCAACAATTTTCACAGTTGCAAGACTACACTGCCCTAGCCAATAAGGTATTGCTGGCAATTGGTGTCTTTGGAGTTGTACAAGCATGGTCGGACTTTCTTTATATCGGTGGTCTACTGGCGCTGGTTGCTGCTTTCATTTTGGAAGTGTTTTTACGCCTTGCCAGAGGTCAATCTTGGTCAATGATAGCAGAAGCATCTGTCAATCTGTTGTTACTGGTTGGCGTGGCAAGTGTTGTGCAATGGTGGCGACCTGATTTATATGAGGCAGGGCTAGGAATTTTACTCATCAGCTTAAGCGCATATCTACCAGCACAGTTGTATAACAATAACGACTTTGCAAGTGCCCTTGAACGTTTATCTACCTTACTGCTTGCAATCGGTTTCTTTGGTATGTTTCAATGGTGGCAACCAAACGATCTTTATTGGCTGGGCAGATTTCTGGTCGTGGTGGGCTTTGGCATAACCATCTTCGCAATGCTGGTTGCTAAGACCGAACTCTACAAAATAGTAGAGCAGTCGTCTTTACTGCTGCTGATAGCTGGTATATATGGGGTTTTCCAATGGCGGCGACTAGACGATTACGAAGCTGGAGTGTGGCTCCTACAAATTGGATTTGTCGGCTATATAGTAGGTTTATTGATGAGTCGGCTTGCTATTGTAGCGACGCTAGAACGCACACTCATTATCTTAATAATCCTCGGTATGCTGGGCATGTTTCAATCGTGGAATATTGAGCATTATGAAAACGGCTTCTATTTACTTAGTTTGTCGGTGCTGGGGTTTATCATCGTTTCCCATATTCCTCAGCGAGAATCCATAGGCTAGTATCTCTAATAGAGTGAGTTTTTGTTCAGACACATGGTAGGACTGCCTACCATGTTTTTGTATGAGGTTAGATAGTAATGGGTAGCCTTGCGACTAATCAATTCGAACAGTTGGCAATGCATTTGCCTATAGCAGTTGCCATATTTGATACCAACATGCATTATCTTTTTGCCAACGAACGCTGGTTAAAAGATTATGATCTTGATGCCTCAATTGTTGGACAGTGCCACTATGATGTATTTAAAGAAATCACGCCGACTTGGAAAGCAATTCATCAACGCTGTTTAAGTGGTGAGGTACATCGTGACGAACTGGTGAAGTTTCCGCGCCCCAACGGCTCTGTAGATTGGTTCAGCCGCGAGATTCGGCCTTGGTACACCCAAGAGGACTCTGTGGGTGGCTTAATTATGTATACAGAAGTCATTAGCGAACAAAAAAAGGCACGCGATGCCATCGAAGCACAGCGAAAGTTTCTGCGACAGGTGATTGATCTTAATACGAGTTTTATTTTTGCTAAAGATGAAGCTGGCTGCTTTACACTCGTAAATAAAGCGCTTGCAGATCATTATGGCACAACACCAGAAGAAATGGTGGGCAAAATTGATGAAGATTTTAATCCTAATCGAGATGAAACGCGGCATTTTAGAAACGATGATCTAGCAGTAATTCGACAACGGCAACCTAAGTTTATTATTGAGGAACCTGTAACCAATGTCCGTACAGGTGAACCGCGTTGGTATCAAACAGTAAAAGTGCCTCTTATTTCTGAAGAAGACGATAGCGTCCAACTTCTGGGTATCGCCACTGACATTACAGAACGCAAGAAAGCACAAGATCGTTTACAAAGGCAAAGTCAGTTTTTACGTCAAATTATTGATCTCAACACCAGTTTGATCTTCGCGAAAGACGAGTACTGTAATTTTATTTTAGTAAATAAGGCACTCGCTGATGATTTTGGTGTTACCCCCGATGAAATGGTCGGTAAATCTGACGGGGACTTTAATACAGACCGAGCACAAGTTCACAATATTCGGCTAGATGACTTAGAAGTCCTGCGGACACGTCGGCCAAAATTTGTTTCAGAAGAGCCTATCACAAG
>CAZLPC010000160.1:6337-7049 GCA_964561305.1 uncultured Anaerolineae bacterium | reverse complement strand
CATCCTCGATCAAAACACGGCGGGCTATGAAGCACCCATGCAGGGCCGCGTGACCTTCAAAAATGCCGACTTTGGCTATTTGCCCGAACGCCAAGTGTTGCACGATATTGGCTTTGATATAGAACCGGGCCAAACCGTGGCGGTGGTGGGCCAAACGGGTAGCGGCAAGACCACCATCGTCAAATTGATCAACCGCACCTATGATGTAACGGGTGGGGCGGTTTTGGTGGACGGCCACAATGTGAAAACGTGGAACTTGGCGGCCTTGCGCTCGCAGATTAGCATTATTGAGCAAGAAATCTTTCTTTTTAGCCGCAGCATTGCCGAGAACATCGCGTTTGGTCGGCCCGATGCCACCCGCGACGAGATTATTGAAGCCGCCCAAAAAGCCCAAGCCCACGACTTTATTATGGCGTTTAATGAGGGCTATGAGACGATTATTGGGCAGCGCGGCGTTACGCTGTCGGGGGGGCAGCGCCAGCGCTTGGCCATTGCCCGCGCCTTCCTCACTGATCCACGGGTGCTGATTCTTGACGACAGCACCAGTGCCATAGACAGTGCCACCGAAGACCTCATTCAGAAGGCGATTTGGCAAGCGGCGAAGGGGCGCACCACCATTTTGATCACCCATCGGCTCTCGCAGATTCGGTGGGCCGACAAGATTATTGTGGTGCGGCAGGGGCGCGTGGTGGCGCAGGGGGCGCACGACGAC
>CAZLPC010000160.1:3223-6327 GCA_964561305.1 uncultured Anaerolineae bacterium | reverse complement strand
GTTGCGAAGCAGTGAACCCTATCGCCGTATTTTCGCCAATATGGAGCAACAGACCACCAAAGTAGCATTACCCACCCCCGCCGAAAATCCCGACTAGGTATGGTGCGCGACAGACGGTACTTTTTAGACGGATGTCGCGCCCGATCTGACTACAGAACAGACTTTTGCCACCAATTTCGGCAATCCTTACAAATCACAACTGCCAAACGCTAGGCTACAATAAACCCTATCATAACTAATTGGTTCGCAAAATGGCCCTGCTTTCGTAGTATGCCACGAAAAAAAATTATGAGTTAAGGAACAATTCAAATGGTAACAGCCCAACACATTGCTCTGCTGAATGAAATGGTTGAAAACACCGGCCTAGCGGTGGTGTGGAATGCCGAGCAAAATATTATCATTTTTCAGTTTGCCGACACCAACAAAGCCACAGTTGACCAATGGTGGCATATCGTACAAATGCTGGCCATGGATTGGGATAGTAGCCAACCATTTAATACTGTTATTGAATTTGCGAACACGGTGGGCCTGATGACCAGCTATGCGCGGCAACTGGTGATGCTGGTGGCAAACGAGTTTGGAGGCATGTATCCTGATTTGCATGGACGGTTGGCGATTGTGATACCACCCACCGCCCAAGCGCGATTTTTGCGGGTGTTTGTGCAAACAGTAGTGCACTATGGGCCGCGCCATTTTATGTTTCAAATTTTCAATAATCGCGGTGCTGCCTTGCACTGGGTGTGTGCCTAAAGAGCCAGCAGAGGGGGCACGGTGATTTTAGGAGGAATGTCGGGGTGGATGATGCCGCGCCAACAGGCCGCCAACAACAACGCTGCCCATTGTTGCAGCGCCACCGGATGCAGATGCTCTAGCCATTGTTGGGCCGATGCCAAGTGGCGGCTGTGGGGTCGTTGCTGAATTTGGCGTACAAAACTGTGCCAGCGCTGGTCGGGGCTAGTGGGGGTGCTGTCTATGACCCATAAGATCATTGGCAGCCGCAATTGTTGGGCCCACTCGTACTCTAGTTGTTGCAGGGGGCGTGGCCCACTTTGGGCATGAAGCGCATGGCGCGGATCGTGATAGAGCAAGCCCCCACTGCTATAGTCGGCGCGTTGGCTATAAAGACCCAAAAATAAGTCAGCGCGACTTAATTCGTTAAGATTTTTTTGCCAAGTGGCACTGGTCAACCCACGATGCGGAGCCATCCCCAACAACTCAAATCCAATCGGTCCCACCAGATTGCCAATGTATTGCCCCGTCAGCGCGAGATCAGAATTAGAGAGGCTAATAAAAACTCGAAACAACGTAGCCATACGCCTACTAAACTTTCTTAATGAAGTAAGAGTCTTTGCGGATCAGATTGCCGTCAATAAATATAACACAATTTTCGACAGTCGAGTACAATTTATTGCAAAAGGAGAAACGCCAAATGCCCACCAACCCCACCGATCCGCAGACCATTAAGGCCCTGATTGCTGCCTTCGACACCAGCGATAGTTGCAGCCTGATAGATGCCCAAACGGCGCTGGTGGCGATGGGCCCGCCGGCCATTGGGCCTCTTATCGCGGCGCTAGAAGCTGATAACCCTAAAATCGCGGCGCTGGCCGCCCAAACCTTAGGCAAGCTGGGCGCAACCGAGGCACTGGGCGGGCTTATCGCGGCGCTGGATGCTTTTGAATGGCCAGTGCGTGAACAAGCAGCTCTGGCCTTAGGACGCTTGGGCCAGCGTGCCGCCATTTTGCCACTAGAAAACGCCCTGCACGATCCTGTTTCGGCGGTGGGGCGCGCCATCCGCCACGCTCTGCACCAGCTTGTTCCACCCACCAACCCCTAAACAATTGAGGAGCATAGAGGCTATGTCGGCATCAGATACATTTGCACCGCGCTATGATGTGATTGTTATTGGTGGGGGGCCGGCCGGCGTAACGGCGGCGTTGCGGGCTAAAGAATTGGGCGCGACGGTGGCGCTGGTGGAGCGGGGGCGCTTGGGTGGCATTTGTACCAACGATGGCTGTGTGCCGACGCGGGTGCTGGCCAAAGCGGCCCGCTTGGTGCGCGATGCCCGCCAATTAAACGACTATGGCATTGAACTGGCAACCCTGCCCACCGTCAATTTGCGCCAAGTATTGGCCCGTACCCAACAAGTGGTATATCAAGTGCATGAAAAAAAGCAACTGCTCGATCACCTGCGCGAGGTGGGTATTGCTGTTTTTGCCGATGTGGGGCCAGCGACGTTTCTAGACCCACATACGCTCGCGGTCGGCGCGGCGGGGCAGCTGGTCGGCGAGCGCTTTGTGATTTGTGCGGGCGGATCGGCGCGGCGGCTGGACTTTCCGGGTGCAGAACACACGCTGACCCATAGCGACGTGTGGACGCTAGAGCGCTTGCCGGCGCGGGTGGCGATTGTGGGTAGTGGGGCCACGGGTTGCCAATTGGCCAGCGTATTTAATGCTTTTGGCAGCGCCGTCACGCTCCTAGAGCTTGCGCCGCGCATTTTGCTGTCTGAAGATGAAGACGTGGCCGCCGCGCTTCAGCGCCACTTTTTGGGGCATGGCATCGCTGTATATACGGGCATTAGCGGCTTGGTGCGGGTGGATCAGACAGAAACGGGCTATAACTTGGTCTATACCACCCCCGAGGGCGAACAAATTCTGCCCACCGATGCCGTGATTTTATCGGTGGGGTGGCCGGGCAATGTGGACGCGCTGAATGTGGGCGCGGCAGGTGTAGAAACCGAGCGCAACTTCATCCGCACCAACGACTATCTGCAAACCACCGCGCCGCATATCTTCGCGGCGGGCGACATTACTGGGCGTATGATGTTGGTGCAAAGCGCGAGCTATCAGGCGCGGATTGCTGTCGAAAATTCGCTATTGGGCGCAAGTGCCATCGCCGAGCATCGGCTGGTGCCCCATGGCGGCTTCACTGACCCCGAATATGGCGGCGTGGGCCTAACCGAAAGCCAAGCCCGCGCCCAACACGATGTGATTGTGGCCACTGTGCCCTATAGCGACATGGATCGCGCCGTGATTGATGGTCACACGGAGGGCTTTTGCAAGCTGATTGTAGACAAAACCACGCAGAAGGTGTTGGGGGCGCATGTG
>CAZLPC010000160.1:599-3213 GCA_964561305.1 uncultured Anaerolineae bacterium | reverse complement strand
AGCAAGCCGTTGAAATTGTCTCGATGGTGGCGGTGGGCATTGCTGGCGATTTGAGCATTCAGCAGTTTGCCGACCTAGAACTGGCCTATCCGACCTTTTCGGCAGTGATTGGGTTGGCGGCCCGCCAGATGGTGCGCCAGTTGGGGATTGTGGCGGTTAGCCAAGAGTGGCGCGATCTTGCCCAACTGCGTCCCGCCGAATGGGAACGCCGCGACTAGGTTGTTGTGCGTGCTAGATCGGTCACGTAGCAATAGGGGTGGACGTGTCGGCGCAAGGCTGTCCCATCTCGACTACCTGCCAACTACGTAACGCTTCAGGGAGATAAAATGAGAATTACAAAAGTGATTGTTTTCATTTTATTTATGATTATTGCAGCTACGTTTCGTGATCATTCTAATAACTTTGGCAATGTCCTCTCTAAACCTGATCAATTTCAATACTTGGGCTATGGAAGAGCATTCGACATTGATGCTTTTGACGACAAAATAGCCGTTGCGACTAGCTCACATGTTTGGTTATTTGATACACAGACGTATGAAGTAATCAAATATTTTGAAGGCAATATATCTTCGGTAAGCACTATAGAAATAGCAAAAAATGAGTTTATCATCGGAGGAATTGACAATGGAATTATCCTTGTTTGGGAAACTGACTCTACAAAACTAGCCGGTTTCTTAGTCGGGCATACGTCTTCAATATTCGACTTGGATTACTTAGAGCGCTTCAACTTGTTATTCAGCATCTCACATAGTGAGGGTCTTTTAATACATGATTTATCTACTGCGAGAATGCTAGAAAATAATGAATTTGATGGGCAACAAATGACTAACTTCGCCATTGAGGAAAATCTCGAACTAGTGGCTACACTAACAACTAATCGAAAAGTCGAAGTCCGCAACATTCATAATTTAGATGATGAACCGCTTTACGAACTTGACTTATTATCATCTGCTGAAGCAACGGAAATTGAATTTGCTGATGGATCATATTTGATTATTGGATATGCAAATGGAGATATCCAATTATGGGATTGGATAGAAAATACAAGCAGCACCATAACCATAGGACAAGCGAGTATCGAGAAGATAGCCACAAGCAATGGACTACATTTGATTGGAGATAGATCGGGCTTTATTTACTCAATTGACTACGAAGGTAACGTGTTAGAAGTAGTTCGTGCTCATGAGTCACCGATTATCGGAATTGGCGTTATTGATGGTGATAACTACGCAACCATAGCAAGCACGGATCGATATCTTAAGACTTGGAACGGTTCAGACAACCTAAGGCAAGTGGGCCCCTTTACAGACGTTTCTCAAGCACTCGCCGTCAATAGGGAATACATCTTTGCTGGCGATGGTTCTAATTTCAATCAGTGGGATATACAGAGCGGTGAAGTAGTACAGACTTTTCAGGGTCATTTGAGCACTGTAACCTTTTTGGCGATTGCACCTAATGATGATCTAATCGTTTCAGCTGGGCTCGACAATACCTTACGAATTTGGGATATCAGATCTGGATACAACACCTCAATTTTTGTTACATCTGGGTTTTTGAGCGATGCAATTTTGGTTAACTGGGAAGAGGGCTGGATACTTTTCGGCGATCCCTTTAACAGTTTGATATCTCAACTAGATCTCGGGACAAATCAAGTCATACAGACCTTTGATACCCGTCAAGGCGGAACCATAGCCTTAGAATTTGGGGAAACGACTGACAGCTTTTTTAGTTTATCGCTTGACGGCAGTATTTTAAGATGGGATTTGGATACAGGAACCTCTCAACCAGCCATAGATTCCCCAATCAACGGATTGAGGAGAATAATTCTTGATAGAGATACTAGCACCCTAATCGGTGGTAGTACAGACAATATTTATCAATGGGATTATCAATCTGGTGTCTTACTACGCAGTCAATCTAGCAGGGGGTGTAATGTGGTTGCGCTAACGATTGCCAAGGCAGGGAACATCCTAGCTGGATGCGTAGATGGATCTACGATTGAATATAGCCACTCAAAATGGGGTAATTATCACTATATGGGTACGCATGTCGGGCACGTCTTTGAAATTGCTGAGTTGGCAGACGGAAGAATTGTATCTACAGGTCAGGATGGTATGGTTCGAATACAATAAGAAAATGCGCAGTTGATGCAAAAATCAGTAAAGTACCATCATGAAGATGCCAAAATCTAGTGTTGTAGAAGAAATCCTTTGACCGCCGCGCAGGGATCCAACCGACTTGACACGCCAACAACAACGCGGCGGAGCATCGTTTTCAACAAGGGGCTGCTTACCATTGCTATCGGGCCGCGATGATGAGTTGAGGCCGATAAATAGTTCTTGCGGCATAAGTTAATAAATGGGCAAGAAACCCCGCCTTATAACCAAGTTGCACATATTTTGATAATTGCTAAACTTGTAAAGATAATAGTTATCATCATCAGTATTGGGGCTTGGCTAATGGGTATGATTCCTGATTTAAGTGGTTATACATTTGGGCAATATGAGTTGCGCCAAAAAATTGGTGAGGGCGGCATGGCGGTGGTCTATCGCGGCTTTCAGGCCAAGCTAGGGCGCGAAGTAGCCATTAAGGTATTGCCCAGCAGCTTGGCCCA
>CAZLPC010000160.1:0-589 GCA_964561305.1 uncultured Anaerolineae bacterium | reverse complement strand
ATGAAGAACGTTTTCGGCGCGAGGCGGCCACCGCCGCCACCCTAGAACACCCGCACATCGTGCCGATTTTTGATTATGGAACCGAGCAAGGCATCAGCTATGTGGTGATGCGCTTGTTGGTGGGGGGATCGCTGAGTGATCGCTTGCTGCTGCGCGAGCAAGAACGCGCCGATTTGCCAAGCCTTGCCGAAGTGGTGCGCTTGTTGAAGCAAGTGGGCAGCGCCCTAGACTATGCCCATCAGCGCAACGTCATTCATCGCGACATTAAGCCCAGCAACATTATGTTCGACGAGCAAGCCAACCCGTTTGTGGTGGACTTTGGTATTGCCAAAGTGTTGGATGCCACCAGCGGCCTGACTGCCACGGGCCAAACCATTGGCACACCCGCTTTTATGGCCCCAGAGCAATGGCGGGCCGAAGTGCCCAGCCCATCCACCGATCAATATGCGGTGGGGATAATGATTTATGCCATGCTGACGGGGCGTGTGCCTTTCGAGTCGCCCACGCCCTATGGCCTGATGCACCTGCACCTTAACGAAACGCCTGCCGCCCTGATGGTGCATCGGCGCGATTTGCCACCGGCTGTAGA
>CAZLPC010000159.1:3066-7125 GCA_964561305.1 uncultured Anaerolineae bacterium | reverse complement strand
AAAATCATCTATGTCCGGAAAAACCTCGTCTTGCATCGGCAGAAAAGCGCCGCCTGAATCCACTAAGTAAATACAGGGCAGATTGTTTTCTAGGGCCACACGTTGCCCGCGCAAATGCTTTCTCACAGTCATTGGAAAATAACTGCCACCCTTTACCGTAGCATCATTAGCAATAATCAAGCACTCACGGCCAGATACACGCCCAATGCCTACCACAATACCTGCTGCTGGAACATGGTTTTCGCCATATAAATCCCATGCGGCCAACGGCGCAATCTCTAAAAATGGCGATCCGGGATCTAGCAGTTTATTAATGCGCTCGCGCACAAATAATTTACCTTGCTCAAGATGGCGCTGAATATAGGCTTCGCCGCCACCTTGTCTTATTTGATCGAGCCGCGCTTGTAGGTCTTGTTGTAATTGTTGGTTATATGCCACATTCGCTTGAAATTGCGGATCAGTTGGGTTGACCAGCGATTCAATCACATCCATGCAAACACTCTACTCGTCGTAATTCGTATTTAAAGAGGGGGCCATGCGGCTGACAGTGTCCTCACCAAGCCGACTGACCAACTGCTGGCGCAACTTGGGTGTTTCTTCGCGCCATTTATCTTGCAACTGCTCTTTGCTAGCACGATATCCATCGCCAGCATGTGTTAAAAGACCCCGCGTAATGGTTGGTACAGTTGTGATACGTTTTTCTAGGTGCTGGCTACCACAATGCGGGCAAGGTGCAGGTTGCTCAGTAAATCCATGCCGCAACTCAAAAGTTTCTTGACAATCAAGACATTGATAATCATAACGGGGCATTGTTTTATTCTCCTCAACAGCACGATACCTTAGTTTAACATACCCCACAACCAACGGCGCATTGTATTTAATAGGAACTATTGATCTGAAAACCTAAAATCTGGCGTTAGCTTCTCTACTGGTGCCCGACAGACTCCAGCACATGGACATACCGATTCTATTGCACCTGCCGAACGCAAAAACCGTTCAATGTCGGGGCGGCTTGCATGAAGCGCTGCATCAAGTGCTGTTTCACCCCAGCTTGCACGCTCTACCGCCAACTGTGGATGCAACATCAATAGCTTCCGAACCTTGCCGTAATTGCCATGCGAACTTAAAACAAATTCGTCAATCATCGCTTGCGTTAATGAATTATTATCAACAGCCATCTGGATACCTTCTTTTATATCTGTATAGTTTATTTACTTGAGCGTAACACAAAATAATCAATAGATTATCAGAGTTGTATAATACTCTTCAATTCCTTAGATCAATCCGACACAATAGCTAAAGTTTAGAAACAACCATAGAGGATTGTAAAACATGACCACAACAGGTGCTGAAAACATTGCATGGAATTTAGACGATCTCTATTTAGGAGTAGATGATCCACAACTATTGATTGATATGGAAAACGCCAAAGCATCCGCAATGGTATTTGCTAAAAACTATAAAGGGCGTATTGCTAGCCTCAGCGCAGATGAATTGTACGCTGCCCTTATCGCCTATGAAGCCCTAAGCGACAGTATCTATAAAATCAGTAGTTTTGCCTCATTACTTTGGTCTACTGACACCATTAACCCTCAATATGGGCGCTTGGTCTCTCAAACCGAGAAATTTCATAGCGAGATTTCAAAATACGAATTATTTTTCTCATTAGAGTTGATGCAAACATCTGCCGATGTGTTGCAAACATGGCAAGATGCCGACATCTTAACGCCCTATCATCATTATCTGGCCGTGATTCAACTTTCTGCACCATACGCCTTATCAGAACCAGAAGAGTATGTCATCAATAAGCTAGGGATGACCGCAAACTCGGGTTGGGCTCGCTATTTTGGCGAACTGATGAGCAACGCCCGCTATAGTCTAGATAATGAAACCCTTAATCAGTCCGAAATTTTGCGTCACCTTAGTTCACCCGACCGCGCTTTACGCCGCCGCGCCGCCAACGCCTTTACTGAAGGATTACAAAGCATGACCCATAGCACCACCTATATCTTCAATATGCTGCTGTTAAACAAAGAGAATATTGACGACCTGCGCCAAATGCCTTCTTGGATTCGGTCGCGTAATATCAGCAACCAAATTGATGATACAACCGTAGATACCCTCGTTAACAGTGTCACCTCGCGCTATGACATCGTAGGGCGCTATTATCAGCTCTTTAAGACGATTATGGGCTATGATGAAGTCTTTGACTACGATCGCTATGCTCCTATTACCACCAGCGAACAAACTGTTCTATGGACAGAAGCCGAATCTATGGTACTGTCGGCATTCGATAAGTTTTCCCCTAAAATGTCGAGTATCGCCCAAGAATTTTTCGACAAACGCTGGATTGATGCCCGGCTTGGCTCTAATAAACGCGGTGGCGCTTTTAGTCATCCGGCAGTGGCCTCGGCTCACCCCTATATTTTGATGAATTATGTTGGCGATTTACGAAGCGTCCAAACACTGGCCCACGAATTAGGGCACGGCGTACACCAATATCTGTCGCGCCAAGTTGGCACACTTCAACAATCTACTCCACTCACGACTGCTGAAATGGCCTCAACCTTTGCTGAAATGCTCGTTTTCGACTCACTCTTAGAAAATATTAGCGATCCCCAAGAACGACTAGCGCTGCGACTCGAGAAAATTACTGACACCTTCGCAACCGTATTCCGCCAAATCGCGATGAATCGTTTTGAAAACGCCATCCATACGGCCCTACGTGAACAAGGTGAACTGAGTACCGAGCAATATTCAGAGCTATGGATGCAAACCCAAACACCCATGTTTGCCGATAGCGTAACCCTACGCGATGAATATCGCCTGTGGTGGAGCTATATCCCGCACTTTTTGCACACGCCCGGCTACGTGTATGCCTATGCCTTTGGCGAACTATTGGTATGGGCTTTGTATGCTCAATATCAGGCAACTGGGCCCAACTTCGCTGATCTATACCTTAATGCGCTATCTAAAGGTGGTTCCGTTTGGCCCGAAGCACTGCTTGCACCCCTGGGTGTTGACCTACGCGACGAGCAATTTTGGCATGGTGGCCTAAATTTGATTGATGAGATGGTTGCCCTTGCTGAAACTGAAGCCAGCGCACTCGGTCATCTTCAATCCTAAATCCAAAGCGTAGCTAAATCGCATGGCGCGACTGGTTGACCCGCCTGCCGCGCCATGTTAGAATGCAGGGCGCAAAATTGAAGATTTTTAAGCTATAGGAGTTCCTGTGCTATGCGTGTTCCGCTAAAAATGCTAATTATCTTGGCCGTGGTGCTGGTATTTTTGCCCATTAGCCAGTCACACTTTAATACGAGCCTAGAGCCGCGTAGTGCTCTGGCCCAAGGTGAAAATCTACTTCAAAGCCCACAATTTACAGGTGGCAATTGGTATACCGAAGCTGGCATAGACGGCCAAGTGCCCGGCGGCTGGCGGCTGTGGGCCAACGGACAAAAACCCGCCTCTGATTATAACCAATTTTTGCCCTATACTCGTTCGGCACCCGGTTCGTGGGAAATGCGCGGTGGCTATGTGGCATGGACAGGTGGCGGCTATCAACAAGTGAGTGGTGTCGTTCCTAACGTCACCTATCGCTTTACTATTTATGGCTATGCATGGACTTGTAACGATATCGCTTTTTCTTGCACCGATGCCGAAGGCCGTGAGTCCGACCGTAGTTTTAATAGCAATATTCGCGTGGGTATTGATCCTACTGGTGGCACAGACCCCAATTCGTCCAATATTGTGTGGAGTCCATTCGGTCAGTCTTATGATACATTTAGTGCCTTTACAGTAGATGCAATCGCCACCAGTGGTACAATTACAGTCTTTACCTATAATACTGTCACCGAACCACCACCAGCCTTGCGTCAAATGTTCTGGGATGATGCTTCATTAGTGGCACTGGGCGAAGGTGCTGGCAACCCCGGCAACACAGGGGGAGACACCACAACCAACCCAGTATTAAATCCACCCGCGCAAACCGTCCCGTTTGTAACTGCTCAGTCAGCTCAACCTGACGGCAGCGTTGTTCATACCGTTGTTGATGGTGATACG